>JBEKXG010000728.1:0-3100 GCA_049512295.1 Syntrophobacteraceae bacterium | reverse complement strand
TGCGCATCGCCTGAAATGAGATGTCCTGGGCCGCCAGCATCCGGCCCACGATGCGTCCGCTGTCCTGCTCCGGGAAAAACCCCTTGGGGATGTACGAGAACAGCAGCACATTGATCCCGAGAGTCACTACCGTAATAATGAGCATAATGAAGGAATGCCGGAGCGCCCAGCGAAGACTCTTGTCATAAACGCTCCGCGTGCTTTCGAATATCCACTCTAACGCCCTGTAGACAACACCGTGAGAGGTGGCTGTCTGCCTCCTGAGAATGGTTGCACACATCATCGGGGTCGTTGTAAGCGAGACTACAAGGGAGATAAGGATGGCAACGGAAAGGGTGACGGCAAACTCGCGGAACAAGCGGCCAACCATTCCCCCCATCATGAGAATGGGAGTGAACACGGCAACCAGGGAAATGCTCATCGACAGCACTGTGAAGGCAATCTCGCGTGCACCCCGCAAGGCCGCCTGCAGGGGAGTTTGCCCCTGTTCCATGTACCGGGTGATGTTTTCGATAACGACTATGGCGTCGTCCACCACAAACCCGGTGGCGACGGTCAGGGCCATGAGCGAGAGGTTATCGAGGCTGTAGCCGAAAAGATACATGACCCCGAAGGTGCTGATGAGCGAGACCGGAACTGCGACACCCGGAATGATCGTGGCTCGCAGACTTCTCAGAAAGGCAAATACGACGAGAATGACGAGTATGCCCGAGATGATGAGTGTGTGCTCGACGTCCTGGAGAGAACCGCGTATCGGCGGGCTTCGATCGAGAACCACCGACAGGTCGGCGTTCTGCGGCACCAGGGCCGACAACTGGGGCAGCATGGCGCGGACCCGGTCCACCGTAGCAATGATGTTTGCCCCCGGAGACCGGAACATGATCAGCATGATTGCCGGTTTGCCGTTTACCGAACCGGCCGCGCGCAGGTCCTCGACCGAATCCTCCACACTCCCAAGGTCTCCCAGGCAGACTGCGGCCCCGTTACGATAACTGACGATAAGGGGACGGTATTCATCGGCTTTGTGTAGTTGATCGTTACACCGGATCTCCAGGGCTTCCGAACCGTCGATCAGTTGTCCCTTGGGCTGGGTTACGCTGGTGGTTTGCAGTACGCTGGCCACCTGGTCCAGGCCGATCCCGTACCGGTTGAGCGGCCCCGGGTCCAGTTCCATGCGGACAGCAGGCAGGGACCCTCCACCCGCAAAGACCTGACCGACCCCTTCAACCTGCGAAAGCTTTTGCTGGAGCACAGTAGAGGCAACATCGTACATCTCCGCCTTGCTCACGATGTCGGACGTGAGCGCCAGGATAAGAATCGGCGCATCGGAAGGATTGACTTTGCGATAGGTCGGATTGATCGGCAGGTTGGCGGGCAGGTAATTCTTCGCCGCGTTGATCGCGGCCTGGACGTCGCGTGCAGCGCCGTCGATATTGCGGTCCAGCTCGAACTGGAGAGTGATCGACGTCGAGCCCAGGGAACTGCTCGAAGTCATCTCAGTGACCCCGGCGATATGCCCGAGCTGCCGTTCGAGCGGAGCGGCTATGGAAGTGGCAACGGTCTCGGCGTCGGCCCCGGGCAGGCTCGCCGAGACGCTGATCGTTGGAAAATCGACCTGCGGCAGGGGCGATACCGGCAGGAAATGAAACGCGATAATCCCGGCCAGGGTCATTCCAATGGTCAAAAGGGTCGTGGCGACAGGGCGCCTTATGAAAATCTCGGAGAAGTTCATTCGGACGTCGCCCCGTTGTCATTATCCGATTTCTTGGAACGAATCCTGCCCAGGCGCCTGGCCAGGCGATCGAACCACAGGTAAATGACGGGTGTGGTATAAAGAGTGAGCACCTGGCTGATGATAAGGCCGCCCACTATTGAAATCCCCAGGGGGCGGCGCAGTTCGGAGCCAAGGCCGGTTCCCATGGCCAGCGGAAGCGCACCCAAAATGGCGGCCATCGTGGTCATCATGATCGGCCGGAACCTCAGCAAACTGGCCTGATAAATGGCCTCCCTCGGTTCCTTGCCCTCTTTTCGCTCGGCCTCGAGCGCGAAGTCGACCATCATGATGCCGTTTTTCTTAACGATTCCTATCAGCAGAATAAGGCCGATCAGCGCGATCACGCTGAATTCGGAGTGAAAGATCAGCAGCGCGACAAGGGCCCCTATACCGGCCGAAGGCAGCGTCGAAAGTATTGTAATCGGGTGTATGTAGCTCTCGTACAATACGCCGAGCACGATGTAGACGGTTATCAGCGCGGCCAGTATAAGGATCGGTTCGTTTACCAGGGCGGCCTGAAAAGCCAGGGCGGTGCCCTGAAAGCTTCTCTGAATGCTGGCAGGCATGCCCAGTTTGGCAGCGGCTGCCTCGATGGCGTCAACGGCTTCTCCCAGTGAGGCCGTTGGGGCCAGATTGAATGATATGGTCGTGGCGGGAAATTGCCCAAGGTGACTGATGACAAGCGGTCCGGTCGTTCTTGAAAAACGCGTGAGAGCGCTCAGGGGGACTTGCCCCACCGCACCGGTCGTGACCGGGGTAGTCACTGAGGGTCCGGTCGAGGACCCTGCCGGAGTAACGGCAGCGGCCGTGGTCGTGTTCGGAATTGCAGTCGTGAACGGGGTGGCCGGCGCCGTGGGCACAGTAGTCGTCGAGGTTACAGCCAGGGTAGGGATGTAGATATCATTTAGCCTCTCCGGGCCAAGCTTGAACTCGGGTTTGACCTCGAGAACGACCCGGTACTGATTCAACTGGGTGAAAATGGTCGATACCTGCCGCTGGCCGAAGGCATCGTAAAGGGTATTGTCCACGAGCTGAGTGGATATGCCGAAACGCGAAGCAGTGTTGCGGTCTATCTCGAGCCACGCCTCCGCCCCCTGGTCCTGTTGATCGCTGCTCACATCACGAAGCACCGGCGATTCTTGGAGCATCTCCACTAACTTGGGTGCCCAGGTGTTCAATTCGACAACATTCGGATCCTCAAGGCTGTACTGAAACTGCGTCCGGCTGACCCGGTCTTCCACCGTAAGGTCCTGCACCGGCTGCATGTACAGTTTGATGTCCTTGAGTTCTGCGATTTGCGGCTGAAGACGGCGAATCACATCGCTT
>JBEKXG010000727.1:0-3143 GCA_049512295.1 Syntrophobacteraceae bacterium | reverse complement strand
GGCTGCCCAACGCCGATGACGTGTACCAGGGAGTTATGGCGGGGCGGATCGCCGCCCATGTAGCAGATATCGCTAAAGGACTTCCGGGCGCCATCGAGGCCGACAGGCGCATGTCGATCGCCAGGCGGGACCTGGATTGGGACGGGATGGTCCGTGAGGCCATCGACCCGGAACTCGTAAAAAGGCGCCTCCAGGTCACCGATGACCGCGAGGGCTGCACCATGTGCGGAAAGCTTTGCGCTGTGAAAATCAGCCGGGCGATTTGAGGGGGAAAAGAAGGTTCATCCGGCAAGCGAGTAGCTCCAATTTTCCTCACGCGAAGACGCGAATAAAGATAAGGATGAGAACATCGGCGGCGAGCAGCAGGTAGCAGGGAACAGGACTTCACGCCGGTCAGCGCGAGCTTTTAGGCTGAAGCTCCGCGTCTAAAGACTCTAAGGAACATGTTTGCCGGAAGGTCCGCAAAACTCACGGTCCATGCTATATAATGCTGTTTGTCCTTCATCGCGGATTCGCGTGTAAAGTGTCAAGTTACGCGTTTGGGGGAAGGCCACAAGAAAATGAGGTTTTCGTTACAGAGACAGGAGTTGCCGTAGGATACGGTCATTGTGCAAGGGATTTTGTCTTCAGATCATCTCAGCTCGTCTTCCACATTTTCCATGGAATCGTAAAAATCCATGCAAATGCGATAGTCGTTCTCACTACTGAGGGTGACCTTGGCGTTGGGATATCTTTTTTTAAAAACGCGCACCATAGCGCCATTTTCCTTCAAAACCGATGCCAAAAATTTCTTGAAACCGTTTGCCATCGCAATCTTTTCAAGCACCTGCAGCAAATTAGAGGCGATGCCCATGCCCTGAAACTCCTCGTGTATCACAAAGGCCACTTCAGCATCCTTCGGATCATCTCCTCTCGCGTAAGACCCGACCGCTACGATTTGTTCGTGACCGCCGCTCAGCTCCAGGCCGATAATAGATAAGTTGTTACGGTAATCCAGACTTGCCCACTGGTCCTGGACGACCTCGTGGGTAAAAAGTTTCATGCGATAAAAAAAACGAAAATAAATGGTCTCGTCCTTCAAGGAATAAAAAAAGTTGCGGTAGGCAAACTCATCGGACGGCAGCAGCGGCCGAAATGATATGTTGCTGCCGTTTTTGAGTTCCATTGTGCTTTTATACTCTTCCAGGAAAAGCAAGTCGTCGATGGAAGGAGGCAACTGGTCTGCGAAAATATAATGCCGCTTCTTGGCCATCTCGATCAAATGCTCACGGAATTTTGGATGTGCAATTTGCGCCAGTTCCATCACCCTCTGGTAGATGCTCTTTCCGGAAAGATGGGCAATGCCGTATTCCGTGACGACATAATTGATGTCGCCCCGCGTCGTGGCAACACCGGCGCCTTCGCTCAGGTGAGAAACAATGCGGGAAACTCGCCCGTTCTGAGCGGTGGACGGAAAGGCTATAATGGAGAAACCGCCCTTTGACATCGCACTACCGTGAAGAAAATCGACCTGATCACCGATCCCGCCGTAAAATAAATATCCGAGGGAATCCGTACAAACTTGCCCGGTCAAATCTATCTCGAGCGCAGAGCTTATGGAAATCATCCTGTCGTTTTGAGCGATGACCGTGGGGTTGCTGACGAATTCCGAGGTACGAAAATAAAACATGGGATTGTTGTGCACATACTCATAGATTTTTTCCGAACCCATCACCATCGAGGCCACTATCCTTCCGGGAAGAAGCGTCTTTTTCTTATTGGTGATGACTTTTTTCTCGATCAGCGGGATGAAACTGTCGGTAATCAGCTGAGTATGGACACCCAAGTCCTTTTTCTTGTCCAGATATTGCAAAATGGCATGGGGCAGGGCTCCGAAGCCGATCTGAAGCGTAGCTCCGTCATCCACCAACTGTGAAACGTAGAGCCCGATTCTTCTTGCAATGTCAGGGTCTTTGAATTCCGGCAACCATCGCAATAGAGGCTCGTCAAACTCGACCATGTAATCTATTGTATCCACGTGAACGAATGTGTCGCCCATGGTTCTTGGCATCTTGGAGTTGACCTGTGCGATAACCAACCCGGCATTTGCAATGGCGGATTTCGTCACATCGACCGATATACCCAGACTGCAGTACCCAAACTCATCGGGGGGGCTGACCTGAATCAGGGCAACGTTGATACCGATGCTCTTGCTGGCAAAAAGCTCGGGAATCCGCGAGATATAAATCGGAATATAGTCGATTTTGCCCTCAAAAGCAGCCCTGCGCATAGCGATGCTGATAAGAAAAAGTTTCAGTGAAAATCGTTTCAAAAAAGACTCATCGTTCACATACCTGGCAAGCGTCCCGGAAAACATCTGATAAATCATTATGTCGTGCAGGTCCTGATTGACGACCATCTTCTTGATGAGGTACTGGGGCTCACCGCAGGCGCTGCCGACAAATACGCGATTGCCTATTTTTATTTTGGAAATTGCTTCATCGGCGCTGACAATTTTTTTCGTGTAGAAACTTTGCTGACCCATTGAACCTCCTTTTGTTCGCTGCAATATTGTTAACTTAATAGGCCATCGATGTCACGTTATTATCATCCGACACTACCAGAATGCTAAGCACTGCGCCGGCTGCCACTTTGCGGAACGTGGAGTTCGACAAAAAAAGTTATTTTTTGAGGATGCCTCGATAGAGTTTCTATGTTGCAAATACAGCGAAATATCAGCGATGAGGTCTCAGGTCCCGGGGCATTGACTCGTAACTCATTATCTGTTGCCAATTCGCTTTAACCCGGCAATAGTATAGCATAGAGTGATTCGGCTGCAAAATGGCAACCGGGAGCGGCAGAGCGCAGCAGGGATAAAAGATCCGCCCGCTTCAACAAGGCACCCCGCTCGACGCCCAACGCGCATGGCAGACGCACCTCGCGGGGCGCCTTCCCGCTACGCGGCCTCATGTGCGTATGCCCGCAAGTTGGACAAGTAGCGGGTGCCCGAGCGGCGCTCGCTGCCGCGAGCCGCGAAGCGTGATCGTCACTTCATTCGCGTTTCACTATGTGAAGGGGGCTGGAAAAGGGCTTGCCTTCAATCGATGAGCAGGGAGCTGATATGGCGAAGCCATAGCAGCGCAGAGCAGGTCTAACACTTCAGA
>JBEKXG010000726.1:1712-2745 GCA_049512295.1 Syntrophobacteraceae bacterium | reverse complement strand
TGTAGAGGGAGCTCCTGCTATTACCATGGGAGGAGGGTCCGCTGTTACTACGGGAGGAGGATCACCCGCGATTACTACCGGAGGGATGAAGGGTCCGGGAGAAGATCCCGTTATTATTATAGAGCCGGAAGATGGAGTCTGCGCGTTGGGGTCGTTCTGAGGATTGGACTGTGCGTTGGGGTTGTTCTTAGCGTTTGGGTCAGGGTTGCTCTTATTGCCGCCGGCAGGCGGCGTGCCCGCCGCCGGGGGAGAACCGCCGCTACCATCTCCGGGCATCATCTTGTTGGCATAGGTCTGCTGCGGGGTCTTCCCGGCGCCTACCCCAGGTCCGTTCGAGTTCACGGCGGCGGTTTTATTGGATCCACTGTTCGGTCCAGTCTTTGGGACGTCTTTACCGGCAATACTCTGTGGAGTTGCCGAACCCTTGTTTCCGGTATCACCGGCGAGCTTCTTCGAAGTTGACGGGCCAGGGCTTCTCGTATTCGATCTGCCGGCATTCGCGCCGGGCCTTGGGCTGGGAATTCCCGCACTAGCGGAACTCGAAGGTTTTCCGGAATCCGCACCACGTGCCGCACGGGACGTCGATGACGTCAGCTTCCCTGTCGCAGCTTTGCCGGAATCCGTCTTCGCTGCTGCCGTTCCCTGTTTTCCGGCGCTCCCCCGCTGTCCACTGCGACCGAAACTGGGGAAGATCGCCGGTCTGCCGAAATCCGTCTTATTAGCGGCAGCCGTTGGTTGTCTGCCTGAGGGTTGCCCTCCGTTTCTCGAATTCGAGCCGAAGGCGTTCCCCCTGGAACTGCGATTTGAATCTCTTACACTTCCGGAACCGCGGCCTAGAGCGCCTGTGCTCGAACCGGGGCTGCGCAATCCAGAATTGCCGGCAGAACTGCGATTCGTAGCGCCTGCTCTCGTGAAACCGGAACTTCGGACCCCAGGATTTATTGTGGAACCGCGATTTAGAGCGCCTGTGCTCGAACCGGGGCTGCGCAATCGAGAATTGGTTGTGGAACCGCGATTTAGAGTGCTCGAGCCC
>JBEKXG010000726.1:0-1688 GCA_049512295.1 Syntrophobacteraceae bacterium | reverse complement strand
ATCGAGGAAGCAGGCCGGCGCATTGAGGAACCGTAACTGCGGCCACCGGAACTGCCTTCGGACCCGCGCCCGCGATTACCGGCCAAAACGGCATCGGGAATTGCCAATCCGAGGATGAATGCCGCCGCGAGGCCGGAATACAGGACCTTGTGAAAGCTGCTCATCTCATTTATTCCTTCCCGGGCCTCTCCGTGCCTGAAAGTTTTTAGGAGAGCCTCGGTTTGATTGGAAGAAATTCGAGGTCGCCAAACCTGGCCGTGCGCGATGCGGTTGGAGAAATCGGGCTGTATGAATCGGTTGATGCGTGCGAGGACTTTAAGGAGCTTATGGAGTGAATGAGATCAATGAGATCTGGTGAACTCGTTGATTGCAAACGGTTTTTTTGACAAAGATCGGAGTTTCAGTTGCAAATCCACTCTCCTCCTCTTTGTTAAAGTAAACATTGAATTAACCACGGCGCAATAGTTAATCAATCCTGAATCTACCGCAAAAACAAAAATTTAATAAACTTATAGGAATCGATATCCTCCAAGGTCTCAGTATCATCAGGCCTACCCGCGGCCGACCGATCAGATGTTTAGGGTATCATAATAGTTCTTTCTTCTCTCTTTGGGCCGCGGGAGGCCCGGATAGCTCGGTTATCCAGGGCGGGACGCGAGGGGTCCACTTTAGACTTCAATTTCTGCATAGCTCTCCTCTATATGGCGTTATGCGGTGGACCATCCAGAATCTTTCTATGTGCAGATCATATCTGCAATTCTCATCCCTGGTAGCAGATCGATTTGGTCTCTGTGAATTTCGAGTACATCGGCAAGGTTGAGAAACTCCGGATTCACATCTTAATCCGCCAGTCTTTTGAGAGCGCGCCCATATTTTCGGTTGGCAGATTCCAGGGCTTTTTGAAGCTTCTCCCGGCGCTCGTTACCATGCACGGGAGAAATGATCAGGACCCGGCCGTCCGTGGAGATGTCCAGAGGGGTTTCCGGGTCAATTTTGAGCAACTCCAGAACGGGCCGGTCGATCACAAGCGCGAGACTGTTGCCGTGTTTAGTGAGTTTTTTGATCATGATCGATCCCCCTTGTCAGCACACCGTTCTACCAACGTATAATCAGAGAAACGACAAGTCAAGCTTCGGGTGGAAATCGGGTACAACCAGATTCCTAACTCAGTGCAAGCTGCACATTGATGGCGTGCTCCACGCTCCGCGTGCCGGCGCCGGAGAGCGCCCAGCGTGGCGCTGGCAAACTGCCGCATGCGCCTGCGCGTGAGGGCTGAAATCCCCGGATCGGGTCCGGGGCAGGCTCCGGGGGGTGCGGGGGAACGGCCTGTTGCCCAAAACATGCATATCAGAAAACAGCCTGCTCTTAGCAGGACCTCACATTTCGTCAACCGGCAGAGCATTCGAGCCGGAATCCAGGCCTTGACTAAGATGCCGGATTGACAAACGATTTCCCAAAGACACTGGACCCCGGCTCAGAGACACTGCCGGGGTGACGGTGTTATAGAAATCTCCTGGCGGGCCAAAAGCGATCGAGTGGCGCGCTTATAGTAAGAAAGTGCATTTCGGCAACAGCCCCGGAAACATTCCCCCGCTCTTTTCCATTGCTTCAATCTTGAACGCAACGTCCTATTGATACGTATCATATTCCAAACGACCGGGGAGCGCAGGGGTGAAGAGTCAAGGGTC
>JBEKXG010000725.1:0-3192 GCA_049512295.1 Syntrophobacteraceae bacterium | reverse complement strand
CCTCTCCAGCCCCGGCCGTCTACTCTTAAGCGGATGATTTCCTTTTTGCTCTTGCGTTGCAGCTAAATCGCTGTATTATTGCCCCTCGGCACAAGCTGACCGTGTGTCATAGAAGAACAGCGCAAAAAAGCGCTTGGGAACTCCTGCCCGGAGTTTCGGGCTGCATTCACTATTCGGATTTAGAGTCATGACATCTAAGAGGCAAATCATCCCCCTGACGCTTGTGCTGATTCTAGGTTGCTTATCAGTGGCCGGTTGCCTCAAGGTGGGGCCGGATTTTATCAAACCTGAGGCGCCAATTTTATCGAACTGGCTGGAATCGGCTGATGAGCGTGTAAAAAACGAGCCGGCAAACTACCGGGACTGGTGGGAAGTGTTCGAAGATCCTGCCCTGAACCGGATAATCGAGAGGGCCTATCGTGAAAACGTGTCATTAAAAATTGCCGCCGTCCGAGTTCTCGAGGCACGTGCTCAGCTCGGCATCTCAGTAGGCAGACTCTATCCCCAGACTCAGCAGTTCAATCCGTCGGTGACGTTCAACAGGGTCAGCCAATATTCTTACTCAACGGCGGCCTCTCTTGGAGTGGGGACCCCTGTCCAGGGCAGTTTCTGGCAGGACCAGATGAATTTGAACATAGCCTGGGAGGTTGATTTTTGGGGAAAATACAGAAGAGGGGTCGAATCGGCCGACGCGAGCCTGCGGGCAACGGTTGCCGATTACCACAGCGCCCTCGTCACTCTTACAGCCGATGCTGCGAATTATTACATCCAGATAAGAACCATCGAGAAGAGGCTCGACATCGCACGGCAAAACCTGGAAACCCAGAGGGAAAGCCTGAGGATAGCAGAAGTTCGCTACCAGGGCGGTTCAACCTCAGAGCGTGACGTCGAACAGGCAAAGACGCTCCTTTTCAACACCGAGGCAACCGTCCCGGTGCTGGAGGCACAGCTCAGGCAGAGTAAAGATGCGCTGAGCGTGATCCTTGGCGTTCCTCCGGATAACCTGACGGACATTCTCGCCGGCTCGTCGGACATTCCGGCCCCCGCGCCCTATGTTGCTATCGGAATTCCCGCCGACCTGCTCAGACGCCGTCCGGATATTCGCAGCGCCGAACTTCAGGCCGCAGCGCAGTGTGCGCAAATCGGGGTTGCCAAGGCTGACCTGTTTCCCGCTTTTTCAATTGGCGGCTTTTTCGGCCCTCAGGCCACAACCGTTGCAGGAACCGACCTCGCAAAAATGTTCAACTTTACATCGGCAGCGTCAACGACCGTCGGCCCGTCTGTTCAATGGAACTTTCTCAACTACGGCAGGATAACCAATAACGTGCGATTGCAGGATGCGCGTTTCCAGGAGCTTTTGCTTACCTACAAAAATACGGTGCTGAGGGCCCAACAGGAGGTCGAGGATGCTCTCGCAGGTTTTCTACGGTACCAGGAAAACGCGCGAAGCCTTGCTCTGAGCGCAGAGGCGGCAAAACACTCTCTGGATTTGGCTTTCATACAATACAGCCAGGGAAGTACGGATTTTACGACCGTCCTCGTCGCGCAACAGGCTCTTCTCAACGTCCAGGATAATCTTGCGGCGGCTTTGGGCAATATTTGCACAAACCTGGCGGGGATATACAGGGCACTCGGCGGCGGATGGGAAATCAGGCAAGGAGACGAAATCCTGTCACCTGAAATCAAAGAAGTCATGGCACGGCGGACTAACTGGGGCAGTCTGCTTTCTCCGTCAGTTTACATGCCCCCGCCCGGCAACCAATCCGACGTTCGCAGCCCGGACTGGTAAAGACCGGCGCATAGATCCGGAGAAATACGCGCGGCATCTGGAGAAATGATGAGTTCAGTCTATAATTTCATACAATTTGTTTCATCCCACCTGTTTGACCGCAAGCACCGCTGGACTGCTCCCCGCCTCACTCAAGGCGCTCGTGCAGTGGAGGGTGATGCTGTAGCGTTTTTTGAAGCAGGGCCCCAACGGGTATCGAAAACAACGGCGTCTGCCGCACTTGCACTCAGCCTCATTCTATTTTTTTCCGCAGGCTGTGAAAAAAAGAAGGCCTCCGCCCCACCTCCTCCTCCGAAGGTTACCGTGAGCCAGCCCGTGCATGAGGAGGTCGCCGATTACCTGGAATTGAGCGGCAATACACAGGCCATCAACACCGTGCAGCTCCGCGCCCGTGTAGAAGGCTACCTGGACGGCGTGTACTTCAAGGACGGGGACATCGTCAGGAAAGATCAGTTTCTTTTTCTCATCCAGCAAAATACATATTTTGCAAAGCTAAAGCAGGCCGAGGCCAACGTTCAGAACCAACAGGCCATCCTCGAGCACGCCAAAACGGAGTTCGCACGTTTCACCAAACTCTTCGGGCAGAAAGCCGCCGCTGATACGGATGTCGAAAATTGGCGTTATCAGCGCGACACTGCACAGGCTGGTCTGCTCGCGGCTGAGGCGCAGCGGGATATTGCAAAGCTCGATCTCACTTATACGTGGGTAACCGCCCCCTTCACGGGACGCGTCGACAGGAGGCTGGTTGACCCCGGCAACCTGGTAGGCTCTGCCGGAAGCAGTACCGTCCTGGCCGAACTGACCCAAATCGATCCGTTGTACGTCTACTTCAACATCGCCGAAACCGATATCCCGCCTTATATACGGGATTCAAGGACTGTTGCGCTCAAGGGCCCCAAGGCACCGGCAAACACGGACAAAATGCCTGTCTACATGACCCTGGCCAATGAACAGGGAACTGTGTACGAAGGATATCTCGATTTTTCATCCAGTACGGTAAACACCTCAACGGGGACGCTGCTCATCAGAGGAGTTTTTCCAAACCCTAATGGCACAATGCTTCCAGGCCAGTTTGCCAGAGTAAAGATGCCGTTAGGAAAAAAGAAGCCCGCCATTCTCATTCCGCAGTCAGCGGTGAGCTACGACCAGTTGGGGAACTATGTGCTCATAGTGAATGAAACTAATACTGTCGAACGCCGCAACGTTAGAACGGGCGCTCAGCAGGATCATTTGTATGCGATCGAGGAAGGCCTTACCGGAGACGAGTGGGTCGTTACAGATGGTGTGCTCAAGGCGTTTCCCGGAAGGCAGGTGACTCCCGAACGCGCCCGGGCACAGCGCACGGTGGAAAAACCCGACCAGGGGGCACGCAAATGATCTCAGAGTTTTTCGTTGACAGGCCT
>JBEKXG010000724.1:0-3317 GCA_049512295.1 Syntrophobacteraceae bacterium | reverse complement strand
TCATGCTCGGCGACATCAAACGGCATGAAAAAGCGCCTTCCAGCCCAATCCCGATGCGGGATGTGGACGGCGGACGGGCAAGTCACGCCCCGCCGGGCACTCCGCTTTCACCCTTGAGGCAGACCCCGGCTCCGGCAGAAGAAAACATCCGCTAGTACAGAAAAAAAGCACTTTGCTGATTTGACTCGATTTACTAACGCCATAATCTATGTTCATGCCTATTTACGACACATCGTAACTACTTGACCTAGTATTACTAGGAAGACCGCCCCCTTCCTACGAGTGCGAAGCAGATATTATGGAAAACGGCTAGAAAGCTCGCAGAAGAAGCCCTTACATCAAACGATGAATGGGTCGAAATGATGAAATCCCTGGCAGAGAACTGGCTAAGGTAGTTGGCCAAATCGTGTACCCGGCAGAAAGGTAAAATCTATTATTAACTCCATCTTCCATTGTACGCAGCAAACCTTTTAAAATAGCCGCCAGCTCAGGCCCCGCAAAAGTTTACCCTCCTTGCCAATTTCGAAAGAGTCCAGTTTTCGGCGTTTTGAAAACAAATGATTCGAAAACTGCGAAGATTTTGGCGCCTCATTCATCATCGGGAGGAGAGCCATATTTACGCGGTTTCCCGGTGGTGTTACTCATCGGCGAAGGAAAAGAGGATATACGCGGCCATGCCGACTGAGCTTGCAGAACCCTTGTGCTGGACAATCCGAAACCAATGCTTATTATGGAGTTGTCAGATAATAGTTATCGTTTATAACGTATATAGCCGAATTAACTGTATATATATTCACCAGAAAAGGATTCATAATCATGGAACTCAATATCACAGAACTCAGAAAACAGAGAAGACCCTTGTGGATGAGCGATCTGGACATGGACGACTATTCGGACTTTCTTGGGGGTGGCGGAGACATCTATACGGACAGACTGCCCCCAGTGTGGGAAAGACACTCGGGCCTGGAGCTTTCCGAGGAAGAAGTGCGGGAAATAAGGACCAGCGACCTCATCCTTTCGGCAGGTGTATAATATGCAGCCAGTGGTGCTTGACTTGGAGCACGATGCCGCCTGAGCTTTGGGATGTCTGCCGAAAGGTGTCTCTTTTAAATTGGACAAGACAGCCAGATAGGCCTTGGCGGCATCGCCAGTGCCTTTAACAGTACCATCCGATTCATCCCGTTTGAGACGGTTTCCCCACAAAACACGGTTTCGTCACGAGAAACGATGGAAAGGAGGAAATCACCAATGAATGTGAATCCAGAAATGTTAGGTTCTAGACTGCGGAAAATGTACCCCGAGATCGTAAAGCATGGTCTTTCACTGTCATTAAGTTTTGACCCAGGCAAAGACGCCTGGATCGTCAAGTTGGCTAAAGGGAAACACGAATTGACAACTCACCTTGAGAAAAAAGATGCCGAGGCCTGTCTCGAAGGGATTCAGTGCATCTATCTGGGAGTTCAAATATCGCAATTTTTGGAGAACTTTGAATCCGGCGTGTAGGCGCTCTTTGTTGGTGATGCCTTGCCGGATCACTCATCATGGAGACGAGGATTCATTTTGCCTTTTCTCTTTCTAAACCGTCTCCACCATTCGCATGCAGCATTCTTCTGCTAGCCCCTTGCAAGCCAAGCAGAGGAATCGAGACTTTCCGGAATACTTCAACCGTTGAGCTTCTACGTGGCGCTGGAGACGCATCCAGATACTTCACCTCATTTTTTCTTCTGCTTTAACGAGACATTTAAAGAAGAGGCCCGTGCGGGAGTGGTCCCCTTATGTTTTATCCCGCCACTCTCTGTAAAAAGCTGATAATGCTGCCAAAGTCGTCCGGCACGCAGGTAAGATTATTTTCCAGTTTCCAGAGCCCAAATGGAAGAACCTCCAATGTGAGGACCTCTGGGCCAGAAGTTCCGGAGCATTTTCATTGCTCATGAGGTCTCCAGAGAGCAGATCCATCTTTGTCTTTTTGATAATGCCTCTCATCGCTGCCCAAAGTGGGTGTTTTTTTAAGCAAGGTGATTAACTTGCGCTAGAATTAGATCTGTGTTCACTTGGCCTCGGTGCCGTGAGACGTGCTTGACTGATTGACTTAGCATTGCGACTTTTAATCGTTCTACTGGAAGGAAGATGCCATGAAGGTGAGAATCGACTACGGTCTGTGCATGGGTGACCGAAATTGCCACAAGGTTTGTCCTGAAGTTTTTGATTTTGACGAGGACCAGTTGCAATCGATCGTTCGTGTCGATAGCGTGC
Organism: Syntrophobacteraceae bacterium; assembly: GCA_049512295.1. Taxonomy (GTDB): domain Bacteria; phylum Desulfobacterota; class Syntrophobacteria; order Syntrophobacterales; family Syntrophobacteraceae; genus SbD1. The sequence continues at coordinate 1,064 of JBEKXG010000724.1, read as the reverse complement.
CTGCTCACCTGGAGGATAAAGTTAGAAAGGCGGCCGAGGAATGTGCGCCGGGAGCCATCATCGTCGAGGAGTGATCCGGTCCCGCCAATAAAAGAGGCTTAGATGATTTCACAGTGGGCCTTCCGGACCTCAAATGCTATGCTTTCGTTTACTGCTCTTTTCGGAAACCGGCTGTAAGTAGTCAGAAAGGCCACAAAAGTGAATCTCGAAAGAGGAAGACGAATGGACGCTGATAGCCGGCAAGAATCTGTCGCACCTCGCCTTGGGGTGAGGACTGAACGCCCGCGAACAGAAATTCTTTTCTTCCGACGGCGATGAGAGGGACACCCATAATGGATCCAAGGGAGGCGCTCCGAGAAGAGCATGGCGCAATCATGAAGATGCTCTCGGCTCTCCAGAGGTTTATAGCGAAAGTTGTGGATTTCGAGGAGGGCGAGACAAAAGACCTCGAAGCACTCATCGAATTTTTTGAGATTTATGTGGACCGGTATCACCACGGAAAAGAAGAGCAAGTGCTTTTCCCGGGGCTGTCCCGCACTGGAACTGCTAAAATTGATTCTCTCATCAACTCGCTCATGGAAGACCACCGTGAGGCCCGCACGAGCATGGAACAGCTAGAATCCAATGCAGTGACTCTTCACTGTTGCTCTGAGGCTGACCGCTATGAATTCAGGGAAAGGGCTGATCGTTACGTGGATCTCGTCAGAAGGCACATCCGCAAGGAAAACTCGGAGCTACTTCCATTGATTGAAGAAGGGCTTTCTGAAGCTGAAAGGTTACAGATGGCCGGACAGTTCGATGATGTGGAGAAGGCGACTCTGGGTTCGAGCGGGCTCGAAGTATTTCTTGTCAGCGTTCGAAGACTTTCGCAGAAGTATACTCCTCTGTAGGTCTCACAATTATCCACATGTCTCACACGATACTCTCTGTTTTCTTTTCCGTGCGACTTATTGCTCCACTCCGGTCCGCGCTTTACATTATTCGCAATCGGTGAAACTCTGGCACTGCCTTCTTCAACTTAACTGCGCCCTAAAATGACCGTTTGGCTTATTACGATAATCCTG
>JBEKXG010000723.1:0-3029 GCA_049512295.1 Syntrophobacteraceae bacterium | reverse complement strand
AAAGCTTTCCTCCTTGTAAACTTTGAGCGGTTCACAAGGGGGAGGCTTTCGTATATTCCCGGAATTGTCAAACTCTGGGAGTCCCCCGGCAGAGCCGGGGGTTTACCCGTGATTAATTATGAATTAGAGCCTGCCCCCGGGGCGCGTTTAGCCGGGGGAATTATTCGAAAGCATTTAGACAATTTGTCCCCGGAACTGGTCCGGCAGGTATTAAGTGCTTTCTCAAAAACGGCAGCAGGAGCAAGAAGCGGCAAGAACCTCTTCCCCGCTGCATTTGTGCCGAAAGTCCAGCGTGATCGCTGGTTCGGCCCCGTTTCAATCGTTTCCAGCCGAAATTTTCGGGTAGGATTCTATAAGCAAATCATATCTTGAAAAACCGCGAAGTTATGTTGTTGGCAAGGAATATGGACTTTAGCTAAGCCTGAACGGGTGGGCACCTCAGGGATTTGTTACGTACAGTTGTTTTTTTGGTCTTTTAGCGAAAACACTACAAGCTGGACTATCGATTTCATCGGGCTTTAGGCGGTGGGACCGCACTCTTTACAGCGGCCCCGGTGAAGATCTGCCCGCCGGTAAATGAGTCTGGGCCGGACCTGTTTGCTTTTCAGGCCCGAAGGTAAGCTGATAGGCGATATATGAGTAAAAGTCGGTAGGGCCGATTATATCTGTGCCGGCAGACAGGAGAATATGGTGCTTTTCAGTTACATTGATTATGGTTCCGATATTAAACCCGAAATGGCGCTCATCGGCAGTATCGCGTGGGGTTTCGTAGAAGAGTTCCGCCCCGAGGGTTAGACACTTACTCATTTCACGTTGAACCTGCCATCCCAAAAACCCGAAATCCTTGTGTCCATCGCCCGGATTTATCCAGTAGCCTCCTCCGCCGTAAGTCTGCCATGGCCCCCAGCCTTTCTGAAGCCAGAGGGGTAAAAACACCTGGGCCTGACCGTTTCCCAGCCCCCTTGATTCTGCGCCGGTCGGAACTTCGAGAAGCGGATAGATGCTGGCCAAAAACCTGGCGTCTTCGTTTTGAAAAAAACGCCATTTTACCCCCAGCTCCGTATCGCCATAACCATAATGAGAGGGCAGTCCGGGGGGTTTGACGTATTCCATTGGAGTGGTGAAGTGAAGCTGAAAGTTGGGGGCTATCCCGTAGTTGACATCTAAGTGCGGGGCCGTCATGCTCACTCCGCCATGCTGTTCCTCGGACATGGATGCAAAATATATTTCCCAGTGTTTGTATTCGACAGGTTCCGGGTCGTCCGTCAGGAATGGAGGTCCGGCAAGAGCGGGAAAGGGGACAAAGAGCAGGGCAATAAAAACGGCAATATTTACCACTGAACGCAAGCTTCCTCCAGTTCTGACTATTTACCCTGAATAATGCGTCAACTTGACCCCAACTGAAACCGAACCGCATTTCCAGGCCCGATTCCATCCGAAAAAGCTTTTGGAATGCCGAATGTCCGTAAATCATACGAATATTCCAATCAAAACTCGAAGAAAAAATGCCGATCAGACCACTTTGGAGAGAGAGTCGCCCCCGCCTTCCTCCAAAAATCTAAAACCAGACATCAAGCAAGAATCGGGAAAACTTACTATTTCTCTCCTGGCCCTTGAAATCCTAACGTCCAGATAATTTGCCACGTCCGGTTCGTATATTGATTTTGATAGAACGTTACCGACGGGGAGCTTTTCACCCCCCATCTTCTTGCTCCGAATCATCCATACAGGTTCTCAATCAATCCACCTTGTCGCCTCGGTATCGCTGATTTTCCCGAGGTATCTCCGAGTGGTTGAGAGATTGGCATGCCGGAGAATTACTTTCATCTTCTATTGAAACGACTCACGGAGGCCGGGTTTTTTTGAAGTTTAGAATGAGAAAGGGGGAAAGATGCTTAATATAAAGCGCGTCTATGAAAGATCCGATCCCGACGACGGGACCCGCCTTTTGGTGGAACGTCTATGGCCGCGCGGCATGAAGAAAGAATCACTCCATATGGATGGACGGCTCAAGGATGCGGCCCCAAGTGCCGGCCTGCGCAGGTGGTTTGGCCATGACCCGGCGAAGTGGGCTGAGTTTGAACATCGCTGCTTTGACGAGTTGAATGACAACCCCGGTGCAATTCAACCCATCATAGGAATTGATCCCGTTGATAGATAGCAGAAGAGGAGGAAGAGATGGAATATGATTTTCTTGCAGACACTTATGAGACAGAACGGCTGAAAACCCTCAGTGTCTGGAGCACGTTCATGGATGATGATCTTAAAACCCGCCCTCATCCATTGGATAGAAGAGACAGAAACGCCGTCGAACACATGGTGCACCAATGTTTGAGTGAAAACAAATGGTTTTGCAATATGTTCGGCATCGATGTTGGAGCGCCTCCCTTGCCCGATACGGAAACACGCCTTGAGTTCATCAAACGGTATGCCGAAGATAGTGGAAAGCGGCTTGCCGCTCTTAGAAAAAAGGATAAAGCCTGGTGGGAAGTCGAGGTATCCTTTTTTGACGTTAGAAGAACGAGAGCTTGGATTATGCTGCGAAGGATGGCACATACAGCGCATCATCGGGCGGAGCAGGGAGTTTTGCTTAGATTGTTGGGAAGACAAGTCTACAGTGTGTATGGATCATCGATCGATTCAGGATGTTTACCCGAACACGGAGCGATTACCATATACCCATATCCTGACGTTGAATCTCTTATTAGAGGGGAATCAGCAGGCGGGCAGAAAACGAAGTTGCCCGGACCTGGAGATAAGCCATGCACAGAGCGGCCGGACTGTTGAGAGAAACATACACAATATGATCCCGGCGCCGGGCAATCAATTTACTTTAGCAGTGTCCGAAGCCGGGCTCACCGGCGTGGGGGCATCATCCTGTCCGTCTCCGGCCGCAGCCGAAGCACCAGTTGTGTCTTCAGCCGGGCAGGCGGATACCGGTTGCTTGTAGGTCCGGATTCTAACCGGAAGAGAAGGCAGAAGGGCGGGATCGACCTCGTTTATGATCTGGTCGACGTCCTTCAGATCCA
>JBEKXG010000722.1:0-3693 GCA_049512295.1 Syntrophobacteraceae bacterium | reverse complement strand
TTTCTGGCCACTGGATGTATCCTTGCCGGTCTGCTGAAGAGCTATACCGGCCTGATTATTGGTTTCGGAGTTATGGGCGGGATCGGCATGGGCATCGGATACGCCGCTCCCACTCCAGCCGCGCTGAAATGGTTTGGTCCCCATAAGCGTGGTCTCATCGCGGGCCTTGTCGTGGGGGGCTACGGTGGGGCAGCGCTCTACATCGCTCCCCTGGCCACATGGCTGATTGACAATTACGGTTTGTCCGGCAGTTTCATCATACTTGGAGTCCTTTTCGCGGTAGTCGTCATAATCGCCGGGCAGCTTTTGGCATGGCCGCCGGCCGGCTACGTTCCCCCGGCCGCCCCTGCGCCCAAAGCAGGCGCTCCCGGCAAAGCCGCCTTGACAATAGTAGACTGGCCGGCTTCCAGCATGATAAAGACCTGGCAGTTCTTTGCCCTGGTAGTGATGTTTGCTGGTACCACACAGTCCGGTTTGCTGGTCATCAATAATGCCCTTGGTATTGGCAAGGGGCTGCTTGGGGCCAGTGCTTTTCTCCTGGTCTCATTTGGAGGGCTCATCAACGCGTTGGGCCGAGTCGGCACCGGCATGTACTCTGATAAAATCGGCCGGGCGAACGCCTATACGGTCAACTGCATAGTGTCGGCTCTATGTCTTTTCATGATGCCGACGATCCTTGGATCGAAAAGTATTCCTCTGATGTTTATTGCGATCGGTATTGCTTATTGGCAGTACGGCGGTGGTCTCGCGCTCATGCCTTCTTTTACCGCCGACTTTTTCGGTCCCAAGAACCTGGGCTTCAACTACGGCCTGGTGTTCATCGGTTGGGGTTTAGGCTTCTTCATGCCGCAAATTGGCGGATGGATCAAAGACATGACCGGAAGCCTCGACTGGGCCTTCTATATGTCCGGCGTGGTGCTTATTGCGGCGGTCATCCTGGCCCGTGTTACAAAACGGCCTTCCGCTCTGGGAGAAATGGCGCCCTCGGTTGCCATGAAGTAACCGGCGCAGGTCTAGGTTCGGAAACATTTTCCGGTCGGCGCCGCCTAAAATCCCCCCCGGAGACCGGGGGGGGATTTTTCAATCCCCGGGCTTTGCCCGGGGGTTCGTTATGGTCACCAGCCAACAGAATCAAAAGAGTGATGAGCGTATCGGTCAGGCTCATTTGACGCCCAGCGCCTGCCTGACCCCTTCCGTGCTGGTTTCGAGTTCGATTTGGAAATCATCGATCATTTTGCGAGTGACGCTGTATTTTTTGAAGATGGGGTCGGATTCCACATTGATTCCCTTGTTGCGCTGCTTCTCGTTTTTCTTCTGAAATGAAGCCGCCAGCAGGTCGGCGAGGTAAACCATGGAGGTAATTTCCACAAATTGGCCGGCTTTTTCCGGATTATGGTGGTGTTCGATAGCCGCGGTTATATCGGAAGGAAATTTCCAGTTGCGGGCGATAATGCCGCCCAGTTCCTGGTGGTCGATCCCGAGCGCCCGCCTTTCGCACCTGACGACATCGCCCTCGCCCGTCGTCTCGCGCAGGCTGGAATGGAGGTAAATCCTGGAATAGAGGTTGAGGACGGTATTGCCTATGTCATGGAGCAGGGAGGCGGTATAGAGTGTGAGAATCCCTTTGCAGTTGAGGCGGCGCGCAACTATTTCCGACATGAGCGCTGTGATTACGGAGTGTTCCCAAAGATCACACTCGTCTCGTGAGCAGCCTTTCCCAAAATAGCGGGTGGCGCAGGCGGCGATTACCACCTGAATGAGCCGCTTGTTGCCGATCAGAAGGATGGCGTCCTTGAGAGAGCGGACCTCGTATTGCCGGCCATAATAGACCGAATTGCCGAGCCGGAGGAGTTTCGCCGTGATGGCCTGGTCGTATCTTACGGTATCCTCGATTTGCTTTACCGGGGCCATGCTGTTCACAAGAGATATAACTTTCCAGGCTATGTCGGGGAAGGCGGGCAGTTTTTCCGCTGCCCCAACGATGTCTTTGACCAGCAATTCGTAATGGAGAGCATCGATTTCGTGTTCGCTCAGCTCTCGGATCATGTTTGAACCCTTGCGTTGTCTGGTTTTGGAACTTCAGTTTCATCAGCATGGCTTGGAGAGGGGAGTTTCGAAACGGGATATTTTTGAGTGCCGGATATGCACTCCGCCCCGTTTGGACACTAGCCCTCGATATACATCGGTTCAGGAAAGGAAAAACTTTAAATAATTTTTGATGAAAAAGCACACATGGGCAAGATTTTTTCGAAGGCTTTCTATAATGCCAAAGTCTCAGACCCGGCGGAAAAAACGACTCACCGCGCGGTTGACCGCGTACTCCAGGGACATCGACACTAGAGTTACCAGTACTACCACCGCCAAAGCCAAAATCAGGAAAACACCGATGGAACAGGGGCAAAGCTTCTCGCCGGCGTACATTACGTATGGCTGGTGAAAAAGGTAGATGCTGTAGGAATACACTCCGGCCACGGCAAGAGACCTGCCAAGACCGGGCACCCTGTCGAAACGGTAGGCCGCGTGAATCAATATCAGCGACAAACCCATTGCCGTAAGGCCGTCCGAGAAGCTGTTCAGAAAATTGGGCTGGTAGGTAAAAAGCCCCAGCGTGTATAAGATTACCCCGGTAAAAAACCCCTTCCAGGAAAGCAGCCGGCCAAGCGTCCCTTCGGGCGATTCGGCCATGAGTTTTCCCAGTGCCATTCCAGCCGCAAACTCCCAGAGCCTGCAGACAAAGAAAGCCCCCATCGCATAATATCCGTTTGCGTCTACTATTGCGGTGAGAACGTACCTCGCAGCCGAACTCAACACGACGCAGACCACCAGGTATTTTGCCCACCCCAGCCGCTGCATCAGCTCGAACAGGACCGGAAAGACGATGTAGAGTTCTATCAGCAGTCCCAGAAACCACCAGGCGGGGACCAGGTAGAAGAACATCTTATCGACGGGATAAACCCTGTCGCCGAAAAAGCTCAACAGGAAACGCCAATCGACAGGATCGTGAAGGGCCGCGAAGGGAGAGACCAGGAAGACGAGGTGGGCCAGCCAGTAGAGCGGAAAAAGACGCATAAAGCGCCGCCTGTACCACTCTGCCCAGGAAGCTTCGAACCGGCCGCGCTTTACAAGCGAGTAGGTGAGGCCGAATCCGCTGAAGAGAATGAAAACACCGACCGCCTGCGACCCTCGCTGGATGATCGCAAAAATGATTCCCTCGATAACGCAGCAATAGGTTCCAAAGATGGACCCGGGGGCGCACTGTTCGACAAAGCCGGAAAAGGAACCGAGCGTTATCGGCCAGGGAAAGCGTCCGTTATCATAGGACAGGAGGCAATGGAAAAAAGCGATCCAGATGACGGCCATCCCCCTGACGCCGTCCAGCCATCGGAATCGACCGGTTGAAGTGGCCGCAGACAAAGGGTGGCTCTTACCTTTTTCCATATGAACGCCGCACTCGCGAATGGGATGGTTCACTCAAAAAACCGGGGGCAGAGTGCATTACGGCACGGCGAGACATACCCGGGCCGAAGGCTAAGCGGCAATCTCGGCAGGCGGTCCCACCGCCCGCTAATATCTCAATACCCCGCAAGACATGGGACATACCCGGGCCGAAGGCTAAGCGGCAATCTCGGCAGGCGGTCCCACCGCCCGCTAATATCTCAATACCCCGCAAGACATGAGACATACCCGGGCCGA
>JBEKXG010000721.1:0-3830 GCA_049512295.1 Syntrophobacteraceae bacterium | reverse complement strand
TGAAGGTGCCTGCTCCCGTGGTTTTATAGCTGTAATAATAAAGATAAATAATGGCGACCAGCATGAATATGCTTCCCGCCGCCGTATATAAGAAGAACTTGACCGCTGAATAGATGCGGCGTTCACCACCCCAGACGCCGATGAGAAGAAACATGGGGATGAGCATGAACTCCCAGAAAACATAAAAGACGATAAGATCGAGAGAAACGAACGTGCCTATCATGGCGCTTTCAAGAAAGAGCATCGAGATGAGAAAATATTTTGTTTTTTCCTTTATATAGGTCCACGAGCACAGCACGCATAACGGTACGAAAAAAGTGGTCAAAAGAACGAGCCAGAGGCTGATCCCGTCCAACCCGACATAATAGTTCAGCGACCAGCCTTTAACCCAGGGGACAAATTCCACGAACTGCATACCGGGGACGGCCGCATCAAAGTGGACAAGGAGCAAAAGCGAAATGAAAAATTCAATGATAGAACCCGCCAGGGCGGTTTTGCGTAATAATTCATCATTTATACCGCCTTCGTTCCTGATAAATATCAGCAAAAACGCACATAATAATGGAAAGAAAATGAGAGTGCTGAGGATCGGGAAACTGAGTTGATTCATTGATTCTCCTTAGCGGATATACATATAATATGCGACCAAAACGAACACTCCCACCAGGAATGATACAGCGTACCGTTGGACATAACCGGTCTGGGACGATTTCAATAGAACCCCGCACTTCATAAAAAATGCGGCAGTCCCGTTGACAAGTCCGTCAATGACAACCACGTCTATGCCTTTCCAGAAAAACAGGCTGATCGAATGTAGAGGGTTCAGGACCGTTTTTTCATAGAGCTCGTCCACATACCACTTGTTCAGCAACAGACGGTAGAAGGATGGGTTTGCGGCCGACAAAGTTTCAGGCAGCGATCTTCTTTTCATATACATCGTGTAGGCAAGAAGAATTCCGCCGAGCACGATAACGGTCGTAAGGAGCATAAGGGAATATTCGAGTTCGAACGAGTGGCGGCCCACGGCCTCGGACACCTGGTGTATCAGCGCCGGCCCCCCGGCGGCTTGAAGGAGTTTGTCATGTCCGAGTCCAATCACGGGGTCGAGGAAATGTTCCACAAGATTGCCCCCTCCAAGGGATTCGGGGACGCCGATGTAACCTCCGAAAATGGAAAGGACCGCAAGAATGAGCAGCGGAACGGTCATTGATTTGGGGGCTTCGTGGATATGTTTTTTCACCTCTTCAGAGGCCCGGCATTCATTGAAAAATGTCATAAATATCAGACGGAACATGTAAAAAGCGGTCATAGCCGCGGCAAGAACACCGATAAGCCAAAGCAGGAAACTCCCATGCTCCCCGCTGAACGCCTTCCAGAGGATTTCGTCCTTGCTGAAAAAACCCGAAAGTCCCGGAAACCCGACGATGGCAAGGGTGCCGATCACCATTGTATAAAAGGTGACGGGCATTTTTTCTCTTAACCCCCCCATGTTCCGCATGTCCTGTTCCCCGCTCAAGGCATGGATAACGCACCCCGAACACATGAAGAGAAGCGCCTTGAAAAAGGAGTGGGTCAGCACATGGAAAAGACCGGCTGCAAACGCTCCGACACCCAGGCCCAGGAACATGTAGCCGAGCTGGCTCACGGTCGAGTAGGCCAGCACCCTCTTGATGTCGTTTTGGGTCAGGGCAATGGTGGCGGCCAGGAGTGCGGTCATAGCGCCGACAACGGCAACCACGCCCATTGCCGGAGCAGACATGGAATAAAGGATATTGCAGCGCGCCACAAAGTAGACGCCGGCAGTCACCATGGTGGCCGCATGGATAAGGGCGCTGACGGGGGTCGGGCCTGCCATGGCGTCAGGGAGCCAGATATAGAGGGGAATTTGGGCCGATTTGGCGGTGCATCCCAGAAAAAACAGGATGCAGATCAGGGTGATCAGGTTGGGTGAGAGCAGGTATGCGTTTGAAAACACATCGGAAAATTTCAACGACCACATCCCGTGCGCCCCCAGATATGTCACCAGCAAGAGCATCCCCACCGCGAAGAAGAAATCGCCCACCCGGTTGGTGATAAACGCCTTCTTGCCTGCGACGGCGTTTGCCAAATCGGAAAACCAGAAAGCTATCAGCAGGTATGAACAAACGCCCACCCCTTCCCATCCGAGAAACATCAACAGAAAATTATCGGCCAGAATCAGCGTGATCATTGAAAACATAAAGAGGTTGAGATAGGTGAAATACCGGTAATACCTGCCTTCGTCATGCCACATGTATCCGATTGAATAGACATGAATCAAAAACCCGACCCCCGTCACAAACATGCACATGAACATTGACAGCGGATCGATCTGATATCCCACACTCGCGTGAAAGTCCCCTGAGGCAATCCAGGTAAACCAGGTGAAATCGTATAAGCGCTTGTCCGGGGGGAGCCCCAGCAATTGGAGAAGCAGGATCAGCGTGACTAGAAAGGAGAGTCCCACCGCACCGCAGGCTATCCAGTGCACGAGGCCTTTGCTTTTTTCCTCGATTCTGCGGCCGAACAGACCGTTGATCACCACGCCTGCGAGGGGAAATGTTGGAATAAGCCATACCAGGTCAAACATCATCGTAAGCCTCGATTTACCATTTCAGCAGGTTGAATTTATCAATATTGATGGTGCCTGTTCTTCGGTATAGAAGGACAAAGATGGCAAGTCCGATTTCAGCCTCCGCTCCGGCAACGGCCATTACGCACATGACCATGAATATCCCTTCGGCTGACTGATTGGCTCGTGAAAAGGCGACAAACGCCAGGTTGACAGCTCCAAGCATGATCTCTATGCTCAGGAAGACGACAATGGCGTCTTTGCGGATGATCACTCCGAGTGTGCCGATGGCGAATAGCAACGCGGACAGTGCAAGATAGGCGCTTTGATGATCGTTCATTGGATATCAGTTCCTTCTTGCCAGAAAAACCGCGCCGACCACTGCGGCGGTCAATAGAACGGAAACCAGCTCAAAGGGGGCAAGCCCTTCGAGAAAGATATAATTTGCAATCAGATTTACCTCGCCGAATGCCGATAGAGCATGGGGCGCCATATCCCCTTTGAGCGCCATGGGGCTCAGTCCCACGCCAAGAATCAAAAGGCCGGCAAAGAAAAGGAAAAGGATGACAAAGCGGCCGGTGAAAAGGTTTTTCTTAAGATCTCCTTCCTCACCGTTTGCCCTGAGATTCAGCATCATGATGGCGTACAGGATGAACATCATAATGGCGCCGGCATAGACGATCACCTGGAGGATGGCAATAAACTGACTGTTCAACAATAAAAAGAGAACTGCCAACACGAGGCAGTTTCCGACCATCCAGAGCGCGCTGTGCACGGTATTTTTCGAAAAGATGACAAGAAGCGCGGTCGCCACTGCTGCAATACCGCAGATTATTGCCGTTGTAAGCTCCATTTCGGTTTGCCCTTTTCTATACGGCAGCAGGGAGCGAGGAGCAGGCAGCAGAAATCCGTCCTGCGCCCTCTGCCTTCCGTCCTGCGCTACATCAGTCCGGTGGTCTTTAATTTCGCGATATCGAACAGAAAATCTTCACGGTTGAAATCTACATAATCATATACTTCCGTCAAACTGATGGCCCCCATCGGGCATGCCTCCTGACAGAATCCGCAGAAAACGCATCGAAGCTCATCGACGACGAATTTCTTCGGATACCGTGTTTTTCCTTCCTCCTCGTAGGGAATGAGGGAAATCGCCTGTGATGGGCAAATGACTGCGCAAAGTCCGCAGGCGACGCATTTGAGATCGCCCTTTTCGTCCAGGTTCAACCTGTGAAGACCTCGC
>JBEKXG010000720.1:0-3354 GCA_049512295.1 Syntrophobacteraceae bacterium | reverse complement strand
CTGCAATAACAATGGAAAATGCATCGAAGCGATCCATTTGAACCTGAACTCCACAGTTCCCGAATATTATACCATGAATAGATTTGGCCCTGCCAAACGGCAACCAGAAGCGGCAACCAGAAACGGCAACGAGAAACGGCAACCAGAAGCGGCAAAAAGAAGAAAATGGAAAAAGAAGCAGGTGAGTGGGTGAATGGTGAACAGAAGTAGGGGCAAAACATCTTTTGCCCGTACTCTTGGTGAAGAGTGAACAGCGAATGGGTGAAGGGAACGAATCAAATTACGAATTATGAATTAGAGCCTGCCCCCGGGGCGCGTTTAGCCGGGGGAATTATTCGAAAGCATTCGTAATTCGTAATTGGGCAATTCAGGGCTTTGAGAGACCTTAATCGGTTCGAACGGGAATTCCTCCTTTGCCGGGACTCATCCGGTGTTTGCGGATGCTCACCAGCCTCGGATCGGGGTCCGTAGACCCCATCGACAGGCTGGGCAGGGGGGTGGGAGCAACTGAAAGCATTTAGACAATTTGTCCCCGGAGCTGGTCCGGCAGGTATTAAGTGCTTTCTCAAAAACGGCAGCAGGAGCAAGAAGCGGCAAGAACCTCTTCCCCGCTGCATTTGTGCCGAAAGTCCAGCGTGATCGCTTGTTCGGCCCCGTTTAAACCGTTTCCAGCCGAAATTCCTGGGTAGGATTCTATAAGCAAATCATATTTTGAAAAAGCGCGAAGTTATGTTGGCAAGGAGTGAGAACTTTCACTGAACCTGAACCGGGGGTTGTTTTAAAGATCTATTTCGTACAGCGGCAGAATAGAGTCAGGAGTGGGAAATAGGATACGTCTTTCACCGTATCGATGGTGCCGATTCAACTAATGCTGTGTATCGATCATTTTGGGAACCTGGTTCAAACCTGAACCATGCAGAGCAGCGCCAGCAGGCAGCGGGACCACAGCGGCAACAGCAGGAGCGCCATGCACGGCAAAGCGCAATGCGCGCTCCGCTGCGTTGTTGGTAGGCTCAACGCCTTCATGGAAGATGAAGGTAAACAGATGATTCCAATTCTTGAGCGTCTGGCTGGCGCGAGTGACGACCGCATTATCGCTGCTGGATTGATAGTGTCGGCATAATCGTTTCATGCGGCCTCGGATAAGGGCGCTACTCTGCCTGAGCTCTTCACGGGTCAGGGCTTTGTCGAGGAAGGCATACCAACAGGTGAAGAGTTTTTCTATTTCCTTGAGCATGCATTTGGCGAACCGGCAGGCGTCCGGGCTGCCGCGGACATCCTCCAGGGCTTTGAACTTCCTGATGAGGTGCGCCCAACAAAGCTGTCTGAGGCCATTCTTATGGTAGGCACTATAAGCCGAATGATCGTCGCTCGTTATGATCCCCGCGAAGACGTCACCCGGGACAAAAGACAGAACGCATGAGCCACAACGTTTGCCGGATTTCATCCACTACGGGCTCAAGCTCACCGGCGACTCGATCCAGGACATTGCAGACCGAGCCCAAAGAGATATCGATACCAAACAAAGTGCTCATGATCTCGCAAACACCTCGCCGAGTGCCGAGATGGGATGAGACCAGATAGGCAATTATGGCGTAGGCCCTTGGACCAAAGCTGCTTTGGGCGGCTTGCGCAGGTATCGGTGCACGGGTCCTGTGACCACAGGTGCACTCAGTTTCGTGACAGCGGTATTCGGTTTTGATGGGACTAAGCTCGGGGACTTCAAAGACCTGGTGTCGAAACGGCGGGGAGGTTTCCTTGGCTTTGTGAGGTCCAAGGGGCAGGCGGCAATTCTCGCAGCTTGTGGCCCAGAGATCATGAACGTGGTCCATCTCCTCGACAGGCAAAAGTTCCCTGCATTTCCCAGTATGGCCTGTTTGTCCGCCGTGCTTTTTCCCTTTGGGTGCGGCTTTTTTCCTGACGACCTCGGGACCGTCCGAAGATGGCGGCTTCGAGGAGTTTGTCGAGTTTTGTTGCCGGGAGGCGAGTTCACCCTTGAAGATCATGTTTTCGTGATCAAGCTCCAGAAGCTTGTTAACGGTGGGCTCTTTTCCGGAATCGTAGAGGGCTTCGGCTTCCCGCTTATCCACTGCACAACCTCTGTTTGAAGTCGCGGCGGAGGGGATAGCCCCAAATGGCTTTGATGGATCGGTTGGGCTGATGAGTGAGGTCGTCTTTACCGCGACCTGTGGTTTTGCCAATGTATATCCAATTGGCAGCCCGATAGCAGGTCCCCTTAAAGCGTTCGGTATCGACAAAGGTTTCAAGGAAATAGAGGGGGTGCCCATAGATTTCCTGCCAGTCTCGGGAGATCCTTCCGGGTCAATCTTTTGTTTTGTTACTAACAGAGGAGAGAAAATCTTTATTTTTTCACTACAAGTGTTTGTCTGGTCTATGTGATTATAAAGGTTATGCCTTCGGAACCTTCAGAATTAAGTAAAGGATTTAAGGAAATCACTCGGAGTCAGACATTCCACTTGTACCTGATGTCTTGACGAAGCAAAGGGGAATGAGTTGTCCCGAATAAAGTTTTATGGCGTGCGAGGGTCAATCCCGGTTTGCAGTGAGGGATTTCAGGAATTTGGCGGCAATACCACCTGTATTCTGCTGGAGGGCCCAAAACGCACGGTTATTTTGGACGCCGGCACTGGTATCCGCGAGTTGGGTAAAGAGATGGCACAAGATCCTCACCTGGGTATCGAGCGCCCCTGCTATCTGGCGTTCTCTCATTTCCATTGGGACCACATTCAAGGATTGCCTTTTTTTGCTCCTGCATACGATTCACGGCGGACATTCACCATCAGTGCGATTGGCCGGGGGGACCGCGGCAAGGATTTGCGAAGCATCTTCGAGACCCAGATGCTGGAAGATTACTTTCCCGTCAGCTTCGACGGCATGGGGGCAAAGATTGTATTTCTGCACCATCCCGAAAGCCACATGAGTATGGGGGAAGCTTTTGTCAGGGTGGTCAAACACAACCATCCCGGCGGTGCCTACAGTTACCGCTTCCATGATACGGAAGGCAAGATTGTTGTATATTCTACCGATATCGAGCACGGCGAGCGCATTGACCCTCAAATTGTCGAATTGGCGCATGATGCGGACGTATTGATCCACGAAGCACAATACACTCCCGACGAATTGCCCCGCTATAAAGGCTGGGGCCATAGCAGTTATGCACAGGCACTGGAAGTGGCGGAAAGAGCGCGGGTTAAGCAGCTCATTATCACACATCACTGCTGTCCGGTTAACTATGTAATAACTTCCATAACTTATCAAGAAAAGACGGCCCAAAGTGTAACTATCGCATACAAATATAGCCATCATTTTGAAGGTTGACTCATTTAGATGGTT
>JBEKXG010000719.1:0-2766 GCA_049512295.1 Syntrophobacteraceae bacterium | reverse complement strand
ATTAATGCCAAGTTGCGTTCAAGATTGAAGTAATTGAAAAGAGCGGGGGAACGTTTCCCCCGCACCCCCCAGAGCCTGCCCCGGACCCGATCCGGGGATTTCGGCACTCACGCGCAAGCGCGTGAGGCCAAACGCTCGGCGCCTGCGGTGGTGCCCAGCGCCACGCCGGGCCCCACCGCAGGCGCCACATGAGCCTCGCAACGGCTAAGCGGTTGTGGGGATTCGGGGGACAACTGCTCCCCACGCTTTTTAGTATCTTGTGGTACTCACTTGAACGCAACTCCGTATAAGGTGGCAGGCTGTCTGCACGATATCGTAATGAGGTATAAAGATGGTTAGGAGACTTTGTGGAAGTTGAGAAATCCCTTGCCGCCGTCCACCCTCCCCGTGAAGCGCCGGGCTACTGGGGCATTGCCGGGAGCGTTGCGTTCGCAGCGTTTATGACGAAGCTGGATACATACATCGTCAATATCACCCTTCCCACCATTGCTCGTTACTTCAACGTGGGAACGAGCGAAGCTTCCCACACGATCATTGCTTACCTTGTGGTGGGTACGAGCACTCTCCTCTTTTTTGGCAGGCTCGGCGACAAGGTCGGTCTGCGAAAAATCTTCCTTTGGGGGTATGGCCTTTTCACAGTGGGGTCACTCCTGTGCGCTGCATCCTGCAGCATCATTATGCTGGTAGGCTCGCGCCTTATCCAGGGACTTGGCGGCGCCATGCTGATTTCATCCGGCTATGCCATCATTGCGAAGTTCATTCCCGCCAATAAAACCGGGTGGGCCTTTGGAATTCTGTCCACCTCAGCCATGCTGGGCGTAATCATCGGGGCCCCTCTAGGCGGGTTCATAAATGGGTATCTATCCTGGCATTGGATTTTTCTCATCAACATTCCTGTAGGCATCATGGCCATCATAGCGGCGCTAAGAGCGCTGCCCGGGGGTTCTGAGGCGGCGTCACCGGATTCAGGGCTTAATCAGGGCAATGACGTCCCTGGTACACTTTTGAGTTTTCTCGGCCTTTCGGCCCTTCTCTACGCCCTGACCACAGGTCAGGAATGGGGATGGACATCACCTGTAACAGGTGGACTGTTGTTCCTCTCTTTCCTTGTGATCGTCGCTTTCCTGATCTGGGAAAAATGCTGCATCTGTCCCTTGATCGATTTTGCTCTCTTCAGGAACTCCCGGTTCGCATGCGCCACCATGGCGGCTTTTTTCGGGTACATGCTGATGGGGGGGAACGCATTTCTCATGCCGTTCTATCTCGAGTTGGCCAAAGGCCTGAACACCGTGTCGGTAGGACTGCTGCTTCTGGTGAACTCAGTGGCCTCACTGGTGCTGGGACTGATTGCCGGCCGCCTGTCCGACAGGATTTCACCGAGCTTTTTGACCACCGTCGCCATGGCCTCAGCGGCATTGAGCTCTTACTTTTTCAGCGGCTGTCTGAAATTCCCCGGATTGGTCCCGGTTGTGGTGTTCCTGGCGTGGTTCGGAGTGTCCTATGGCGTGTTTGTATCCCCCAACAACAACCAGGCGATGAGCGCTCTGCCTGAAAACGAGAGTGGCATGGGATCGGGTGTCTTCAACACGGTCAACACGTTGGGGTTGGCCTTCGGTGTGACTCTGCTGGAACTGATCCTATCTCAAGCCGTCCCTCATGGTGGAGCCTCGTTGGAGACCCATTTGAACCTGGGGAAAATATCCGCCGGTGACTTTCTGGGAGGCTTCGAGAAAGCATACCTGTTCGGGGCGATCATGTGCATGGCCGCCCTGGCATGGTCCGCAATTGTCATGTTTTCGGATATCAGACGGCGCAGAATGTCCAGGCATGCATGAACGACAGCGCCTTCTTACACCAAGTTGCGTTCAAGACTGAAGTAATTGAAAAGAGCGGGGGAACGTTTCCCCCGCACCCCCCGGGGCCTGCCAAGCCTGCCCCGGACCTGATCCGGGGGACCCGATCCGGGGATTTCGACACTCACGCGCAAGCGCGTGAGGCCCCGAACGCTCGGCGCTTGGGGCGGTTGCCCGGCACATTACGCCGGGCGCCGCCGCAGCGCCATATAGACCTCCAGGCTCTGCCAGGCGGAACACGTTGTGAGAACCGGCGGTGACTGTCCCCAGCCCTGCCTTGTTCCCGCTACAAGAAAAGCATTATATGCAGCGAACTTGCCGCACCGAAAATTCTCTCGGCATTTTGCTAAACTGAAAAAACCGCGATCTCCCGTACTGAAATTCTCAGGTAGCCTTCCGAAGGCAAATCATATCTTGAAAAATCGATAAGTTACGACAGTGGCAAGCATTCAGAATTTTCACGTCCTTACCCAGCAGCAGCACTTCCATAACGCCTCTTTCCAGAAAGCCCAAGTCAGTTCACTCTTGAACTCCTTGTGGATAAACGTTGCGATGATCTTTCACGATTCAAATAAACATTCCAAAATCTTCCTTCCGGTGCTATGAAATAGGGTATCAGATACATGAACAACTCAAGTACAATATCCCCGACCTTAGCTCGGTAAAATCCTCAACGTTGGGTTTCCTTTGGAGCCGGCAGATATTTGAGCAATTGGGTCAAGCAAACGGGTTTTCGAAGGCTTTCGCTTTTGGAACCAAGAAGAGGAAATTCCCGGTGACTCATAGACCAAGTCACTGCTGTCCGGTTAACTATGTAATAACTTCCATAACTTATCAAGAAAAGACGGCCCAAAGTGTAACTATCGCATACAAATATAGCCATCATTTTGAAGGTTGACTCATTTAGATGGTT
>JBEKXG010000718.1:0-3912 GCA_049512295.1 Syntrophobacteraceae bacterium | reverse complement strand
CCACCAAAATTGATAAACCCATCCATGCAAAAAACTCTTTTTTGGGAGGCGCTACACGGCAGGCCGGCCAAGCTGTTACAGTTGCCAATGGAGTTAAAGAAGAGATCGGAGCCATAACGGGAGTGCTCGGTATTTCTCTGTCCACCAAGGTTCTGAAAATACGGCTAAAATTTAAAGTTTTGTAACGAAGGCTATTTTGGATGCGCCTGGGTTGCCGACAAGCGGGCAGGGAAAAAGGCGCGGAATTCAAAGATTTTTTTAAGGGAGCGAGTGGCCCAATATGGCTACATCATAGGCGCCGCCACAAATAATCAGGTTATCGACTTTCTCGAAATACACGACTTTGGGAAGAATCTGTTTGGTCTTCGGATGGTACCATTTGTATTCCACGCAGCCGGAACCTTTTTCAACGGCGGTGTCGATGATTTCCTTTATAAAATGCTTACCATCGAAATCCTCGATGTCAATGAAGTCTTCTCCGACAAATCTTTCATTGACTCCATGTGCAAGCATGATCCCTTTGAAACTTAAAACAAAAATGTACAATTCTCCTTCTGAAAACATGCCGCCAGGGTTCGTAAATTCAGCCAAAGCGATCCTTTTACCGACGCGCAGGTAAAAGGTTTTCGCTTCATCAACCCACCCCCTCGCTGACTCACAGGTCATCGGGTCCATTTTGCGCCTCCATTTGCGAAGAGATTTTAACACTAATAATGCTGTTCTTATCAGCTATCCTGAGACCAGTATCCGGACAGTTTGGACGTCGGAGCCTCATTAACCGCTATTTTTCAGGGCGGCCTGGGCGGCTGCCAGCCTGGCGATGGGAACGCGCAACGGCGAGCAGCTGACGTAGTTGAGTCCCAGCTTGTGGCAGACTGCAATGGATTTTGGGTCACCGCCGTGTTCTCCGCAAATACCCACTTCCAAGCCAGGGCGCACCTTTCGACCCAGGTCCACTGCCATGCGCATCAATTTCGCCAACCCGTTCTCGTCAATGCTGACAAAGGGATTTTCCGGCAAGATTCCGCGTTGTATGTAGTCGATCAGGAATCCCTTTTCGGCATCGTCCCTGCTTATTCCGTAAGTGGTCTGAGTAAGATCGTTGGTACCGAAAGAGAAGAACTCCGCATGCTCCGCAATTTCATCAGCGGTTAGCGCAGCGCGCGGGATTTCGATCATGGTGCCGAACTTATAATCAATCGTAATTCCACGTTCAGCCATGACCTCTTTTGCAACCGCCTCGAGAGCGTTTCTTTGCGTCACCAGTTCGTTGACGTGGGCTATAAGCGGGATCATTATCTCAGGGTGGACATCCACCCCGAGTTTCGCGCACTGACAGGCGGCCTCGAAGATTGCCCTGACCTGCATTTGTGTCAACTCAGGCATTGTTATTCCAAGGCGTACGCCCCGCAGACCGAGCATTGGGTTCGCCTCCCGCAGTGCCTCCACACGCCTGAGAATGCGCTCGTCTTCTTGGATTTTTCGCAGGAGTTCATCGATTTCCTGCAAATTTTTGGCGTTCAACAGGCGGATCTTGCCATCCGTAAGCTCACTCATCAGCTGTTCGAAGCCGGGCAGGAATTCATGGAGCGGGGGGTCGATCAGGCGAATGATTACGGGTAATCCGTCCATGACTTTGAAAAGAGCGATGAAATCCTCTCGTTGGAAAGGCAGCAGCGCATCCAGAGCCTCCCGCCGTTCAGCAGGTACATTTGTCATGATCAACTTCTGCACCAGAGGCAGGCGTTCGGCTTGGAAGAACATGTGCTCGGTACGGCAAAGGCCGATACCACTGGCGCCATGCTCGCGGGCGCGTTTTGCGTCTTGAGCGTAGTCCGCGTTAGCCCACACACTTAGCCTCCGGAATCCATCAGCCCATTGGAGCAGTTTCATCAGCCACAGATCGGATATGTCCGGCACCATTGTGTCTAGTTGCCCAAGGAAGACCTCGCCCGTCGAGCCGTCGATTGAAATCCATTCCCCTTCATTGATGACCTGGTCGCCAACCGTCATTAGATGTTGTCCGATATCAATCTCCAGTGCAGCAACGCCGACGACGGCAGGCTTGCCGAACTGGCGGGCAACAAGCGCCGCATGACTGGTGCGGCCGCCTCGGCTGGTAAGAATTCCTTCGGCCGCAAGCATGCCATGCACGTCATCCGGCTTAGTCTCCGGCCGGACCATGATCACCTTCTTGCCTTCCTTTTTGGCCCAGCTTTCGGCAAGGTCTGCATTGAAAGCCACCATACCCACAGCTGCGCCGGGAGAGACATTCAAACCGCCGGCGAGCAATCTGCCTTCAGCCATTGCGGCCCTTTTGGAAGAGGCATCGAACTGTGGGTGCAGGAAAAAATCCACCTGCTCGGGAGTCACCCGCATAACAGCTTCCTCCCTGGTGATTGATTTTTCTTCCGCCATTTGCACGGCAATGCGAACCGCGGCCTGAGCGGTCCGCTTGCCCGCGCGCGTCTGCAGCATCCACAGGACGCCCCGCTCGACCGTGAATTCGACATCCTGCATGTCACGGTAATGCTCCTCCAGTTTAGAGGTGATCTCGACAAATTGTTTCCAGGCATGGGGTATCGTCTCAGCCATTCGCTCCACCGGATCGGTTGTTCGGATGCCTGCAACCACGTCTTCACCTTGAGCGTTAATGAGGTAGTCGCCCTCGATCCTTTTCTCACCGGTTGTTGCATTGCGGGTCATCGCCACGCCGGTGGCGCTGTTATCGCCCATGTTGCCAAACACCATTGCCTGAATGTTCACGGCGGTGCCGAGGTTGTGAGCAATTTTGGCCGCATTTCGGTAATCGATTGCACGTTTGCCATTCCAGGATTTGAACACAGCCTCCGTTGCCAGCCGGAGCTGCTCATAAGGGTCAGTAGGAAAATCGATACGGTTGTAGCGCCGGAATATATCCCTGAAGCGCTCTACAATGGCCTTCCAGTCATCGGGGGTAAGCTCGGCATCACTCTTTGCCCCGCGGGCTTTCCGGAACTCGGCGATGACCTCCTCGAAGGGCTCGTCGGGCACACCCATCACTACCGCACCGAACATCTGGATGAGACGCCGATAAGAGTCATAAACGAAGCGTGGGTTCCCTGTCGCCTCGATCATACCCCTGACCGTATTGTCGTTGAGTCCGATATTGAGTACCGTATCCATCATCCCAGGCATGGAAAACTTCGCGCCGGAACGGCATGAGACGAGCAGCGGATTCTTGGGGTCCCCGAATTTCTTGCCGGTCTTCTTTTCAACTTCGGCTAAAGCTGCCAGCTCCTGCTCCCACATCTGTTTTGGAAATCTCATGTGTGAGTCAAGGTATGAGTTACAAGCCTCGGTGGTCACAGTAAAACCAGCAGGTACCGGCAAGCCGATTCTGGTCATTTCCGCTAAATTGGCACCCTTTCCGCCGAGTAGTCCTCGAACATTTTCCCAGTCACCACCAACGTAAGCCGTTGCCTGATCAAGTTCGTCGAACAAATAGACCCATTTTTCCGCCATGGTTAAGTACTCCTTTGGAGGTCCTGTGCCGCAGGAATGACATTGGGGCACCGCTCAAGTTTCGGGATAATTTTTAGTTAACCATCAAATAAACGGAAAGCTGGAATGGGGTTTTCATGCGCCTTATGAATGGGCCTGTTTTGGGCCTTTGTCAACACTCTCCGTTTCTATGCGTTAAAAGCAGCTTGATTTTGCTGTTATCCTGAATTGTGCATTAACTTAATCATCAACAGATGCTGAGGCATATTTTGAACCGGGATTTCACCCGAAAAACCTCTTGGAACCGCCGGGAGGCCCATTCAATTACCCTATATCCCGATTAAAAACGCCAGTGGTACTCCAATTAGGCCGGTTTTGGTAATTTCAGGACACACCACCGGCTTCGAAGTTGATGGCCTCAACTCCCAC
>JBEKXG010000717.1:0-3490 GCA_049512295.1 Syntrophobacteraceae bacterium | reverse complement strand
CGAAGCTGATTCATGGCGTGATACCGCTGGGACTCTTTGGCATGATCCAGTTTTGATATCACCGCGGCTTCTCTTGCGTTCGGTCTGTAGTCTCTTCCCACGCCATTTCCTTTCGATTTTTGTCATCCTGCCCGTTGGAACCGGGCTTATGGCTCTTCGGGGCCACGGAACTGCCGGTTGATTACTGAGGCCAGATATCCCGCCCCGAAGCCGTTGTCAATATTTACCACGCAGACCCCCGGAGAACACGAATTGAGCATCCCGAGCAGTGGCGCGATACCCCCGAAACTCGCGCCGTATCCTACACTGGTCGGAACGGCGATCACCGGCCCCTTCACCAGGCCCGCCACAACGCTGGGTAAAGCACCTTCCATCCCGGCCGCCACAACGTAAACGCTGCCTTTGCGCAATTCCTCCCACGTGCTCAGCAGCCGGTGGATTCCAGCGACTCCCACATCGTAGTTGCGCTGCACCTTATTGTCCATGAATTCAGCGGTCAGCGCCGCCTCTTCAGCAACCGGCATGTCGGAGGAACCGGCGCAGATTACGTGAATCGTTCCTTCTGAAACAGGCCCGGGCGCCGCCTCCTGTTTTAAGGTAAGCGCTCGCGCCTGAGAGTGGTAGTCCATTTGGCCGATCAGGGCCATAATGGCCTCGGCCTTTTCCTTATCCACCCTCGTGACAAGTATGTTGCTGCCGAATTTCATCATGGATTCAGCGATCGCGGCGATCTGGTCCGCTGTTTTACCTTCACCGTAGATGACCTCGGCAAACCCCCGGCGAAGGCAGCGATGGTGGTCCACCTTGGCGAAACACAGGTCTTCGAACGGCAGCTTCTCGAGATATTCGAGCACTTCCCGCATGCTCTTGCCGCCAGTTTTGAATTCTTGGAGCATTTCTTCGATTTTTTGCATATCAACCTACCTTTGGCACAGACTCCAAAATCAGCTCAAGCTGCTTGTCAACCACTCCCTTAAGAGAATTTAGGGCTTTATTGGCCGCCTCGCCATTTTTTCTCAGGCCATCGATATCCCCCAGCCACTTTTTCCACTGGGAAAAAAGATCTCCCGGGTCGAGCGCCAGGAAGCTCCCGCCGAAATTGCTCAGGATTCTATGTTCATGCAGGACTTTTTTCAAGTGAGGACCATAAAATACAACCTTCGACCATGCGGCCGGCTCTAAAATATTGTGACCGCCGACAGGCTCAAAAGTGCCTCCGCAAAAGATGAGGTCACCGGCCGAATAGATTTCAAAAAGCGCGCCTATGCGGTCAACAAGCACAACCGGGGCGGTCCTGGCGCGTGAGCCGTCTTCGATTTGGGTGAGAAGGTCATAGGCGATGTTTTCCTTTGCAAGCCACTCACACATCTTGGGGATATTTTTCATATGCCTGGGAGCAAAGATCGCCAGAAGGCCGGCAGAGAAATGCCGAAGCTGCTGAAATACGCGCATCAGTTCGATTGACTCCGACCCGCGAAGGCTGCCTCCTATGAGGACCGGTCCATCTCCCGTGCTTAGCAGCTTTTTCCAAAAATCCGCCCTCTCCGGCCGCGCTTTTTCGGCAAGCCCCTCGTATTTCGAACTCCCCAGCGCCAGCACTTTTTGGGGCGCAACGCCCATCCGTAAAGCCCTCTCCATGTCTTCCTGCGAGTGCATGGCCATATATGTGAACTGCTCGAAAACCGGTCGGAAAAGCGGCGAAAAAAGCCTGTAGAAGCGCTCGGATGACCCCGAGATGCGCCCGTTGAGTAGCAGTGCAGGTATGTTTCTACCATTCAGTTCCCGAAAAAAATTCGGCCAGAATTCTGTCTCGAAATCGATAAAAAGGTCTGGCTGAATGGTGCTTACCGCTCGTGATACACATTGGGAAAAATCGAGAGGAAAAGGAAATACGGCAATATCGGGAGGAAGCTGAGCGCGGGCAAATTTGAGTCCCTGGGAGGTGCCTGACGTCACGGAAATCCCCGCATTCGGCAACCTTTTTCTCAGTGCCGCCAATATCGGTATTGCTCCGGTCGCCTCGCCGACCGATACGGCATGACACCAGATTCGCGGCCTCCCGGCCGGAATTGCCAGGCCGTTGTAAAATCCCAGCCTTCCTCTTTTGATATCGGGGTCTTTTAGAGACTTGCGGGAAAGGAAATCGATAATCTCTGATCCGAAACTGTTCAGCAGAATATTGTATGTGAAACTATAAAAATCCAGAAGAGACCTCCAGTATCCTCACTTCAAAAGGCGTCATACGGAAATTCTTCAGGCCACTCGGGAAAACCTTCCCACCGGGCGCCTTCGGTCCCACACGGAGAGACAAAGACCCCTTCCAACCGGGCGCGCAAAATGTGATCAAAAAGTATTTCCCTTTTGCCTTCCGCGACTGTCATACTCTGGTTCTGGCCGGCGTCTTCGTTTTCGAATTTTTCAGAATTGCTCATGGCTTTTGCCTCCAACCCTGCCGGTCCTTCCTGGTGTTCCGCGAGACCGCCTGCGGTTTTCCTTTTTTGCGGCAAGCTTACATCCGGGAATGAGGAATCGCAACACCTTAGAGCACGAGGTTTTCAAAAATAATAGCTGCCTGTGCCGATTCTTCAAAACCTCGTCAGTTTCCGTTAAAATACTGTTCACGAGTTGTTCAGAAAATGTATAAAACTAGCCTCCCGCGACCCACTCTTCCCGGTCAGCAAAGAAACAGTCAATGAATTGTTAACTCGTATCCAATGAAATTTCAACCGGTTAACAAACTTTTTGACAATCATGAGACCCCTTACTAATATTATGGTTCTTTACATAGTTAAAAAAACAAAAACAATAAAAACATCGAATCGAGGGATACCATGAACTTTCAGGTGGAAAAGGCAAGCCTTGTCCAGGTTCTTCAAAGAATCCAAAGCGCTACCGAAAAAAAATCCACAATGCCCATTCTAAATAACTGCCTCATAAAAGCAGCCGAGGATCAAACCGTAGAGTTTTCAGCAACCGATTTGGAACTCAACGTCCGGACAAAGATGGGAGCACAGGTAAAAACAGAGGGCACAACAACGGCCTCCGCTCGAAAGCTTCTGGAAATAGTCCGCGAAATCTCCCAGGACAACATATCCCTTGAAGCAACGGCCAACAGCAGACTTTTGGTCAAAGCCGGACGCTCCAAATTCGAGCTTTCCACCATTCCGGCCGAAGATTTCCCGAATATAAATCTCTATGAGGATTTGCCGCTTAAAAGCTTCGATACCTCTATTCTCAAATGCGCGCTCCAAAAGACACTCTACAGTATTGCGATGGACGAAGATACATTTAGCGCGCCGGGACTTCTGTGGCATTCCACCGAAGAGAGCGGTTTCCGTTTCGTTTCATCTGACGGGCACAGGCTTGCCTATTATGAAGCTCCCGGAAGCGCTTTTCCGGGGTTGGAGATATCGAGAGGGATCATAGTGCCCCGAAAAGCGGTCCAGGAGATACACCGGCTGCTCGAGAAAGAAACTGAGGCGACCATCGG
>JBEKXG010000716.1:0-2527 GCA_049512295.1 Syntrophobacteraceae bacterium | reverse complement strand
TTATCTGGACAGGACAATCAGGAGGGCAAAAGCAATCATCGAAGAAACTCGGCATCGGTCCAAATAAATCGCTTGTGCCATTTAATCAGATCAAATAAGTCCATTTTATTCAAAATCCAACAATGCTTACTGCTAGGTCAGTGGGGTGGAAGACTGTAGATTGAACACAGAGAGTGTTGCATGCAACGGAAGCGTTGCATTTCTTTCGTCTCACATGTAACACTTCAATGCCAGATCGGGAGCTTGCGATCTAAGTCGATAAGGTAGCGAACTTCCTTCTTATAGATTGCCGATGGACTCTCAGCCGTCATTGCTGGTTTTCGCGGGACTGCACCAATCTACGGCGTCGCCTGCTCTATCGGGAATGAGAGATTCAGCTCTTAACGAGCAGTAAATGCCGGGAAGCTTTTGTCTGGGACCCGAGTCCACGCCTTCCACAATCCCTGGCAGTCTAAGCCCCACACTCATCTTCCCTGGATATGGTGAACACGAAGTTAGACCCGTGCGGACGGGCCTCGTACCATATCTCACCGCCGTGCTCGAGGATGATTTCCCTGCAAAGGCTCAAACCTAGGCCGACACCGTCCGGAGTGGGACCTCCCAATGGCTCGATTCGCTCAAACCTGTCAAATATCTTCTCGCGATCTTCTTCTGCAATCGGTCTTCCGCTGTTGTAGACGTTCAGACGATAATGCGATTCGTGTTGTTCAAAACCGAAAGAGATGGTGCACCCCTTGCCCCCGTACTTGACGGCATTAGTGAAGAGGTTCCGATAGACGGCCTTCAGCCAAGTCTTGTTGGCGCAGATGGAGATGGAACCGGTGGGAATCGCCCCCAGACGATTGTCGATGACAATCTCACGCCTGATGATATCGTCCATGAGTTCATTCAACACGGCATCGATGATATCCTGCCGCAGGTCCAGCACCTCGCGTTGCATTTCTAGCGGCCCCCCGACAATGGAGGCTTTCCCGAGGTAATCTTCCGCAGTTCCCAGCAGGCGGGCGCAACGGGACAAAAGTTCCTGCACTGTGTTTGCCGGACTTTGATCCAGCTTCCCGTATACGCCTCGAAGCATGAGCTTCAAGGTGGAGGCAATGGCGACAAGCAGCCCCCTGATGTCATGAGACAGGACCATCACCATGTTCAGAATGTGCTCGTTCAACCGCCGGACGCGTTGTTCGGATTCAAGGAGTGCAGCTTCCGCCCGCTTACGCTCGGTGATGTCACGAAAACTCCACACTCGCCCCACGACGGTATCCTCTATGCGTTGAGGCTGGGAATAGCGTTCGAATATACGACCGTCCTTGAACACCAGCTCGTCCATGGAACTTACATCGGGCGTCTGGTAAAGCCTCCGGACCTTGTCCAGAAACGCATCGGGATTCAAAAGTTGATCAAGGACAAACTGGAGCAACTGCTCGTCATCCCGCGTCGCAATTAGGGTCTTGGGAATCCGCCACAGTTCTAGAAAACTCCGGTTATAGCTGGTCACCTTCCCAGCAGTGTCCACGACCAGAATGCCATCCGCTGTAGACTCAAGCGTCGCGGCCAATAGCGAATGGGAATCCCGTAGTGCCTCATCTGCCCGCTTGTGCTCGGCTATTTCCACTTGAAGCTCTTCATTGGCCGTTTCGAGTTGTTCGGTGCGTTCCTTAACAAGGTCTTCCAGATGGTTACGGTAACTCTTAAGCTCCCGCTCGGATTTTTTTCTTGCGATTGAGTAGCGGACGGACCGCTCAAGCATCTCAGTAGTCAGTTGGGCTTTATCGAGATAATCGGCGGCTCCGCACCGTATTGCCTCCATCTCCACTCCATGGTCCCCTTGGCCCGTGAGGAAGATGATCGGCTTGTCACAGCCTGCTCCCGTCGCCTCGCGTATCAGTTCAAGCCCGGTTCGAGATCCGAGCCGATAGTCAAGCAGATAGGCGTCATGTTCGGCTTGGCACAACTCTTTCAAGCCTTCCCCGTAAGTTTTCACCCATTCGAGAGAGAAATCTGCGCGGCTAAGCCCTGAAAGGAGTTCCCTGACCATGGCATAATCGTCTTCGTCATCTTCGATCAGAAGGATTTTTACATAATCTTTGGACATTGAAACTATATTCCCTCCCTGTGGCGGTTTCCCATCGGCGGCAGATGAATGGTCGGAGTTGCTATAATCATAGCAATAGGAGAGGATTCCTGCATCGGGTATTTTCAACTGATTATGGCCCGAGTGTAAGCGGAAATGCTATAAGGACTCAGTAACGAGCAAGTAAAAGAGACCCACCTGGTCGAAAAATCAGTCGCTCTTTCCTTTTCGGGTTTCGATCTCCTTCCACGATTTACGGAAGGTCAACAGCTTGCCAGACCATTGAATCTGACCTGGCCCAGCGGTTTCGACACCCGGATCTCCCGTGATCATGATCACCGGGCAACTCAGTCCTCTTGCCCTGATCTCGCGCAGGATATCAATTCCCGTCCCATCCCCCAAAATGATGTCTGCAAATACAACATCAAAGCTCGTCTCGTTTATTCGGGCCAAAGC
>JBEKXG010000715.1:0-2758 GCA_049512295.1 Syntrophobacteraceae bacterium | reverse complement strand
TAACACCATTGCGAAGGAAATGGGGCCCGGACTTCTCCATAGCGGGATACTTCTTAAAAGGTCGGATTTGGTGGACTTTCTGTTGAAGGGGCGTGAATTGCTGGAAGGGGCAATACTGGAAGCCGAACTGGACGGCACCCCGGTATCTGCGGCCGAACTTCTGGGTGGTAAATCGATTCGTTCAGACTATGTTGCTCTTAAGATCATAAGCACCTCTCCCTCGGCCTGAGTTTCCGCCTGCACGCGCCCGGACCAGCCCCATTTGTATTTCGTCAACTTGCTTTATTATGCTTGGAAAAAGTTACCTGAGCAGCAGACAGTAGCAAGACGTCTTAGTCTCATAAGAAGTGCTCTTAGCTCAAACAGCTCCATGAGATGTGCTGTGTGCCTGTCATGGCGCTTGGCGATGTGCTTAACTTGGTTAAAGGGGGAAAACTTATGCTGAAGATTTTGAGGATCGATTCGGGAGCGGCTGGAGGGCCGAAGGCAACTGAGGCGCCCACGGGAGAATACGCGGGACTGGGAGGCCGTGCGCTCACCTCCACTCTGGTGGCCAAAGAGGTACCGCCACTTTGTCATCCTTTGGGCGCCGAGAACAAGCTGGTAATCGCTCCCGGTATTTTGAGCGGCACTATCGCCGCCATGTCCGGACGGCTTTCGGTTGGCGCCAAAAGTCCTCTTACAGGAGGCATCAAGGAGGCCAACTCAGGCGGTCAGGCGTCGCAGGTACTGGCAAGACTCGGCTATGCGGCAATCGTTCTGGAAGGTAAGCCGGAAAATGACGATCTCTACAAGGTTTACGTGAATAAAGACGGGGTAAAGATCACAAAAGACAACAATCTGAAGATGGTCCCCAACTACGATCTGGCGGAAAAGATGAAAGCGGAGTACGGCGACGGTGTGGCTTTGATCTCCATCGGGCCGGCTGGAGAAATGAAACTGGCAGGGGCTTCCGTTGCCTGCACCGACATGGAGTTTCGGCCCACCCGTCATGCGGGGCGTGGAGGATTGGGCGCGGTAATGGGATCCAAGGGGATCAAGGTCATCGTTCTGGACGACTCCGGCATTAAGATGCGGACCCCAAAAGACCCCGAGAAATACAAAGATGCCAACAAGAGATTCGTTGAGGGCTTAACGAAGCACCCCGTTACGGGACAAGGCCTTCCCGCTTACGGGACCAACGTTTTGACCAACATTATGAATGAAGCGGGGGGATATCCCACTTACAATTTCAAGCAGGGCCGTTTCGACGGGGCTCACCAGATCAGCGGTGAAACCCAGGCCGAGACTGAAACAGCTCGAGGGGGTTTAGCCACCCACGGCTGCCACCGGGGATGTGTCATCAGGTGCTCGGGGACCTATAACGATAAGGACGGCCATTATCTGACCAAGCAGCCGGAGTATGAAACCGTCTGGGCCCATGGCGGCAACTGCGGCATCTCTGATTTGGATTCGATAGCCATGCTCGATTTTCTGGACGATAACTACGGTCTGGATACTATCGAGATGGGGGCAACCCTGGGGGTTGCCATGGAAGCGGGTCTTATTAAGTTCGGAGACGCCGAAGGCGCCATCAGGCTCGTCAAGGAAGTGGGCCAGGGCACGCCTCTCGGGCGCATTCTGGGCAGTGGGGCGGCAGTGACCGGAAGGGTCTTCGGCGTCGAACGGGTGCCGGTAGTTAAAGGGCAGGCTCTTCCCGCCTACGATCCCAGAGCTGTGCAGGGTATAGGTGTAACCTACGCCACAAGCACGATGGGGGCCGATCACACCGCGGGATATGCCGTAGCTACAAACATTCTCGGGGTGGGCGGCAAAGTCGATCCCCTCAAACCCGAGGGACAGATAGATCTCTCACGCAATCTCCAGATCGCGACTGCGGCAATTGACTCAACCGGCATGTGCCTTTTCATCGCCTTTGCTATTATGGATCAGCCCGACACCTTTCAGGCGCTCATCGATCTTATCAACGCTTTCTACGGCCTGAACATGACTGCTGATGACGTCGTGGCACTGGGCAAGCAGGTCCTGAAGACCGAGCGGGACTTCAACACGAGGGCAGGCTTTACCAAAGAGCACGACCGCCTGCCGAGTTTTTTCAAAAGCGAGCGGCTCCCGCCGCACAATGTAGTGTTCACTGTGCCGGACGAAGAGCTTGACAAGGTTTTTAACTGGTAGCCGTATTGACGGATAGAGGCCAGGAAATCGGATAGCGGAGGGCGGATATCAAATCTCCACCCTCCGCGAAACGTTCCTTTTTCCGATACCTTTCGCGAGTACACCGTCAACTTAATTTATTGGTCAAGTCGAGGCATTATTCACATTTATTATCCGGAAGGACTATTTTAGGCGCCATTTTGTTAACCGCCCTGATTGGCGCCTAGCCTCCTCCAATCGGCGGGAAAAGAGCAACCCGCTCGTTTCCGGCCAAAGTGGTATCCCAACCGGCAGCAACTCCCTCGATCATGATCAGCTTCACTTCTTTTTCGGGAATTCTGAGCTGCCGGGAAAGATCGCGGACCGTCGACGCCGGCTCTACGCTCACTTCGTATCCAGTCTCGGCGTTGTAGCAGGGAACATATTTCCTCAGAGTAGCCGCTAGCAATAACCTGACCGCCATTGCGCACCTCCTCTCTTAATTAGTTTCCATCCGGAAAGGGTCCTTTTCCGCCCCCGGATCGAGTCCGGGGCAGGCTCTGGCGGTGTCAATCAATCTCGACGCTCCGCGAGGCGGTACCCAAGTACGCCTCCGCGCAACCCC
>JBEKXG010000714.1:0-4671 GCA_049512295.1 Syntrophobacteraceae bacterium | reverse complement strand
ATGCCGATGGAATATTTTGAGGGCATTTGAGTACTCTATTGCAATTTTCGGTAATAATTAACTTCACAAATCATTCACGGGCCATTCAACAGAATAAACGGCAAATATTCTAAACGGACCAGGCTCCGATTTGTTAAAAGGAAAAGTTTCCAACAACTTTTTCGCTTCGTCCAATGATTTTATTAAGCAATGTTCATTTGTAATAATAGTTTCGGCTAAAGCATTACATGATAGAGGAGAACATTGCGGCTCATTACCTGTAAAAAATGTCGCAATATCGAAGCCTTCTAGTTTTTTATTTTCAGGTTGTTTGACATCGGTTAAAAATGTAGTTTCTGGCTTGAATATCCTCCATTCTTGCTTTTTTTCGTCATATTCAAGTTCATACACCTCATAGAAAAACAACTTGGTATTGTTTAAGTTAATATTATTCTCGGCTGATAAACTGAGGATAATATATGGCGAATCAAAAAACCAATATCCGTTATGTTTCCAGTATTGTATGTAATCTGCGAAGTTGTCTGACATGCAGTTGCTGATGGAATACAAGTCAAACACCCGATCAGTCTTGAGCCATTCCGGCTTTGAGACTACATTTTTTGCCATGTATCCTACTGGAATCATAATTGGAACTCATAAACATGAAAAAATGGCGAGTAAAATGTCATGTTTTCGTTATGAAAAAAGAAATCACTACATTTTTCCACGCTCCCCTTCGGGTCGCGGCTAAACATCATTTTATTTCCACTTCGGCCGGGGCAATGACGCGGGCGGAATCTTTGCTGCCGGTCCAGGTGGGCAACTCGCATTTCGCGGCTTCCCAGCCGGGATGAACCAGCCGTCCGCGAAAAGGCGGTTCGCCGGCAACGTTTCCGGTCAGGCGGAATCGCCCGGCGTCGAATCCGGCGGACACGTCAACCTGGGCGCCTTCCTCTTGCGGCGCCGCGGGCTTAAGGGCGAATAGGCGATCGATTACTGCGGCCGAGTCGCGATGCACGTCCCGTGCCACCGCGCCGATTTGGGCGTCGCTGTATCCGGCCAACGACTCCTGGATGAAATCGACGAACCGGGCCTCGCGCTGCAACGCGGCCAAGAGCGTGATCGCCTCGCTGCGCGCCGGTGGTTTGGCCGCCGGGGGCTGTTTTGGTTGCGGCGGGGCAGGACTTGGTGTCGGTTGCGCTCCGCTTAATAATTGCCCAACCTTTTCGGCAATTGCCCTTTTAAATAATGTCAGAAAAAAAATGCGGAAGGCTAAAATAATGCGGTACATGTTAGGTTTCAGGGTTCGGAGTTCAGGGTTCAGAATACTGTTTCCTACCCAAGTTCTGAATCCTTAGGAAAATAACTCTTGAAAAAGACTCGGATTATGCAATTGTAATCTTCTGGCAAATTCATTTACATAAAACATATCCGGAGAAAAACGTTGCGATCTAACACGTATTTCAAATTCTGGCGATTTTGGACTCAATTCATTATAAAGAACCAATCCGACACCAAAAAGCATGCATAAGGCTTCTAATTGAACAAAATCTTCCTCCGAAATCGTTTTTGGCATGACCACATAACATTTTGAAGAAAATAGACGATAAGCAATAGCCTGCCCAAAAGCAACGATTGGAGATTTGGAATCAATTTTTATTTCTGCCGATACGATTTCCATTGTAAATCTAATCAAATTTGAGGCCAGAGGTTTATAAACTCCGATTACATCAGGAGTCCCCCATTTGCTCTTCATTCCGCTACCTCCAAATGGCGCAGATATGGTTACTTCGTCAAGATCATTTTTGAGATAATCAGCAAATGGTTCATAAAAATCTTCCTCTTTATATTTCAATTTTAATCTTGGTCTTTTTTCTTTCAGATTCTCCAAAGAAGTTGATTGAAAAAGACCACGATTTGGTTTTACGACTTGATCAGGATAACGGGTTGCAAGGTCCTAAATGGCGCCATGAATAGTGTTAATATAATTATCCGGATGCAATTCGGCGATTTTTTTAGTCAATTCGCTATAACGGATACCACCTGGACTATCTTTGATAATTTTCAAAGCCAATTCACGGATTTGATCGCCATTTAATTTAGCCATTAATTATTGCCTCCTAATAATAAAGGATCACATATAGTTTTATTCTATTCTATTTCTTTTCTAATCGATTCCGGGAGCAGATCTTGAAGATCGGGATGGACTTCAACGAGTCGCAATATATCTGCCAGGTCCTTTTGCCGTTTGCTTTTTCGCCGCCTTTCGTCTTGATAAGCCCAAAGTTTACCTTGCAAGACGTCTTCCTTGCCGGCGACGGACATTTTGTAACCTAGAACAC
Organism: Syntrophobacteraceae bacterium; assembly: GCA_049512295.1. GTDB lineage: Bacteria > Desulfobacterota > Syntrophobacteria > Syntrophobacterales > Syntrophobacteraceae > SbD1. Next base: position 2,350 of record JBEKXG010000714.1, on the reverse strand, counting down.
TTTTTTTCCCCGCCTTAGCGATAAACGCTTGGTAGCGCTCATCTGTTTGAATTTGGATTCTTAAATCCGAGCGTGAGGTAGTCAGATTGATACTTTGTGGGAATTTTTCGATACTGAATCCCCGTTGTTCCGCTTTACGGCAAATTTCGTCGATGTTCCGGGCAACGACGACAATATCCAAGTCGAGGCTTACGACCGGCTCGACATAGGCATTGACGGCCAGCCCACCAACCAGGGCATAGGGTGTTTTGGTTTCGCGGAGGATATCTAAGAGAAGCTGAACAACGTCCGCTTCTCCATTGGTAATCGCCTTAAAAAATTCCTTTGAGGTCATTATAGATTCGAGTCCTATGAATTAGTGGGCTTTATGTAAAATGAACACGCAGAACCAAATGAGAAAGCGCATTAATGGATTGTACTTCCCAAAACGCCCTCACCCTAGCCCTCTCCCGGAGGGAGAGGGGACTTTTTGAGCTCAGGGAGAGGAGACTTTTTAGGATAGGCTCTTGGAGTAAATCCTGAACCCTGAACCAGGAACCCTGAACCCTAAATCCTGCCCCATGACCCCTATTTCCACCGATCGCTGGGGCGTTGCAAGATTTCATTAAGCACGATTGCCTGGCGGAGATTGTCGATATTGTTCAACAGTGCGGCCAATCCGGCGCCGGCGGCTGGCAGGGCTGGAAGTTCGTCCTGGAAAAAATCAGTGGGCTTAATATTCGGCGGTGCGGCGGTCTCGCCGGGTTTGGCGGCCAGTTTACCGATGCCGTGCCCAAAGACCTCTTTCAGATGCTGTTCGATTTTCGTATCGGCCGCGGCCACTTCGCCGCCGAGTTTTGATGCACGCTCGTCGAACTCCTTTTCATCGAGATATTTTTTAACGTGTTCGCTGACCTCGCCGCCGACGGGTCTTTCGCGGACCACCTCGGCTTGTAGGGGTCCCGAACGTTGAGCAAGCGGGGTCATAGGTTGTGAGATGCGGTGGACAGGATCAGCGGAGGTTGGTTGTAATTGTTTCTTCTGGGCGGCGCGGCTGAGGAACTCGTCGATTTCTTCCTTAACTGTTTTGGGCCGAGCCGCTTGTGCCTGCGGACGCGGCGCCGGCCGAGGTTGTTGGGGAGGCAGGGCAGGGCGGTTCACCGGGCCTGGAGGGCGCTGCTGCACGCGCATACTGCCTATCAACTTCCCGATCATTACGACCAGGAATACCACAACGATTATCAGGATTCTGGCGACTTCGGCGATGTCGATAGCCGCCGCAAAGAGCAGTGGTGCGTTCATGCCGCTGTACCTGTTTTCACTACGCTGCCGATGCCGGCTTTGGCGATTGCCGCGCGCATGTCGGTATCGGCTTGGATGTTGCGAAGTTTATAAAATTCCATAAGACCCAATTGGCGGTTGCGGAAGGCGTCGGCAATGGCCTTGGGGACTTCGGCCTCGGCCTCGACCAATTTGGAGCGATTTTCCTCGATCTGGGCGATCATTTCCTGTTCCTCGGCCACGGCCATGGCCCGGCGGCCTTCGGCGTTCGCCCGGGCGACGCGCATGTCGGCCTCGGCCTGGTCGGCCTGCAGGCGTGCGCCGATGTTTTCGCCCACGTTTATGTCGGCGATGTCGATGGATACGATTTCAAACGCAGTTTGCGAGTCGAGCCGGCGGGCCAGCACGGTTTTGGAAATCCTGTCGGGCGAGGCCAGGACCTCGGAATGGGTTTTGGCCGTGCCGATTGCGCTGACAATGCCCTCGCCCACCCGGGCGACGATGGTCTCTTCGGTGGCCCCGCCGATAAGCTGTCGCAAGTTCGCGCGGACCGTGACGCGGGCTTTCACTTTTAATTGTATGCCGTTTTGGGCCACGCCGTCGAGCGATTCTTTGCCAAGACCCCGGCTGGGGCAGTCGATGACCTTGGGATTGACGCTGGTTTGCACGGCCTCGAGTATATTTCGGCCGGCCAAATCGATGGCTGCCGCCAATTTGAAATCAAGGTCTAATTTGGCTTTGGCGGCGGCGATCAAGGAGCGAATGACCAAGGGGACGTTTCCGCCGGCCAGATAATGGGCCTCCAGGGCCTTGGAAGTCACTCCCTGGTTGTCGCCGATGCCGGCCTGTACGGCCATGATCTTGCTGCGCACGATGACGTCGGGATTGACCTTGCGGAAGGTCATGCCCAGGAGGTCCAGAATGCCGATGCCCGCTCCGGTCATCCAGGACTGAACCCACCAGCGAAAAAAACGGGCGAAGATCACCAGTATGAACAAGAGAATGATGATGACAACAATAATGCCGCCGATGACAATATAATTCATTATATTTACGGGCGGTTCCGGCTGGGCAAAAAGGTACATGCTGT
>JBEKXG010000713.1:0-2637 GCA_049512295.1 Syntrophobacteraceae bacterium | reverse complement strand
GTCTGCTCGGACTCGCTCGGGTATGAAATATACAGCGGCGTCGGCGGGGCGATCGACTTTTTGCGGGGATCAAGGGGTTCCAGAGGCGGCAAAGCTATAATGGTGCTCCCATCGACAACCATGGACGGGGCGAAATCCAGGATCGTTCCGGCCCTCACCGAGGGCGCCGGAGTAGTGACCACGCGCGCGGGCGTACAGTACGTGGTTACCGAATACGGGGTGGCCAGCCTGCAGGGCAAAAGCCTCCGGGAACGGGCGCTTTCGCTTATTTCCATAGCCCATCCCGACTTCAGGGACGAACTCATGGAAGCCGCCCACCAGATTCATTACCTGGAAAAGGATACAAGACGTACGGCGACCAGCCGGGCCATCTATCCGCACGACTGGGAATATTCTCAGACATTCACCGGACTTGGCCGCGTATTCTTCCGGCCGGCAAAGCGCACCGATGAACGTGCGCTCAAGGAGTTTTTCTATTCACTGCCCAAAGATGAAGCCTATTTCCGGTTTCTTTCACACATGAAAGTCTTCCCCTACTACGACGTCAAAGCGATGATAAATATCGATTATCGCAGGGCGAAAAGGGTAAAGCAAGAGGCATAAGAACAATCGTTTCATATATATCCCCCGGAAACGAGCGGGTATTTGGAGTTTTCCACAAACTTGACCACGTGGTGGAGATCTCGCTGTTGGCCGGCGTTTATGAAATAAGGGTGAGGCTGGACCAGCCGACGCAAAAATGCGATGTGCTTTAAGGGTAATACGGAGTTGCATTCAAGATGATCACAAGGCGGCGAGAAGGAGACGACGCAGGCGTACACCCATAGTACGTCGAGGAGGCGACTACGAAGCCAACACAGTGAGCGCTTGAATGCGACGTCGTATAAGGACGCCGGGCGGGGCGTGGAGATCAGGCTGACGGCAGCGCGCCCAGGCGGGGCAGAAAATTGGCGGGATGCAGCGGGGGAATTTCGGAAGCGGCGGAAATGGACCGGCTGGAGCTTCTACAAAGACAAATCGCCGAACTGGGGGAAAGGATCGCCGCCCTTGAGCGCGCCGTCAAAAATCTTTCCTCTCAGACAAATCACCCGGTAGAAAGACTGCTCTGGCAAATCGGATTCCCGGTTATAGCCCACGGCGGCCAAACTCAGCTTATCTTCCCGCCCGATATTTCCTCGTCCTCACTCGGATGCTTCTATCGGATGATGAGGCGCTACTCGTTCAGGCTTTTCATCCGGGACCTTATCCAAATCCCCGAAGGAGACGACCTCGTCCCGCTCACCCGCTACTGCTCCCTGAGGACCGTTAAATCCTATCTCGGAATTCTTGCGGAAATTGGAATAGTCTCCCTCACGGCCAAAGGGTACAGGCTCGCAAGGAAAGTCCCGAGTTTCGGCCATACGCTGGAATGGTACGTGTGCGAGATTCTCAGGCGAGAGTTCCTCTCGCCTGCCCTGTTTAACGTGAAGCTTCAAAATACGAAGTTAGGCGGCGACTACGACGTCATATCCTTGATAGCCGGACATCTCGTTTACATCGAAGTTAAGTCCTCACCGCCCCGGGGGGTGGAACACCAGGATGTCGATGCTTTCCTGGGCAGGCTTCGCGACTTGGAGCCTTCCATAGCCATTTTATTCGTTGATACCGAACTGCGCATGCGCGACAAGCTCGTCCCTCTGCTTGCCGAAGGGCTTGAGCGCGAAGGAAAAACCGGTCCGGATTGGGCGGTCCTGAGGCTGGTCAACGAAATATTTCACGTACGCCACTACATTTATGTGGTAAACAGCCGCAAAGGTGCCTATAGCAACCTGCGGACCTGTTTTCGTGATTCTTTGCTCCGGGAAGGCGTCCCGCAGAAGCCCACTGCGATTGATAGACATGCGTAGCGGGACGCCTTACGCCCTGCGGGATTTTCGCCTTGCTTCAAGGGGGGCTTTTGCGCCTTAGGTGATATGCCATGCGGGCAAAATCGTAACATGGGGCGTTGATAAAGACTGTGGGCCTTTGGTAATTTTGTCACGCCCTTAAATAAATTATTTTTCCGGTAGGTACGCGAGCCTCGCACGCTTGAGTGTAGTGAGCAAGTCTATCTCGCGAGGGAAGCGGACAAAAGTTAATGTCTAAGTTGATGCGGGGCGGGATTAACCCAGCCCAACAGGCGGCCGGCGTATGCTTCAGGAACTCGAAATAGAGGAAAGGGCCATATATTGCTATTGCGTCTTCCTCCAGTTGAGCTGGCTCTACAGCAATGATTTCGCCGATCCTTGCCGATATCCGGAGTACCTGGCCAAATCGTCGCTCGGCCTCGGAACCGATCAGTTTATAACCGAAACACTTAGCGAGGCCTCGATGGAAAACCGGCCCGACAGCGGCCTGCTGCAGCTCATCTCGCTCTACGAAGGCTTTGCCCACGCTTATTGCCAGGTGCTCGAAAAGGATATTGACGAAATCAAGGCGCAAATCTCCCCTCGTTTTCTGAAAAAACTGGCGAAAGAAATGGGAGTGGCGGACCGGGTAGGCAGGTAGTTGTTCCGTACAGCTCGCAGGGCGCGGGGGCCGGCGTCAAATATCCAACATCCGGCGTTTGTCCTTGACTTTAAAGGGGAAAGATATACAATAAGAAAGCTTGATCGTCTC
>JBEKXG010000712.1:0-5787 GCA_049512295.1 Syntrophobacteraceae bacterium | reverse complement strand
CCGGCTCGACCAGCCGGCCCAAGGGCGTAATGGTCAGTCACGCGAACCTCATGGCCAACCTCCGCGCCATCCAGGAGGCTTTCGGTGTACAGTCCGAGGAAGTCGGCGCGTTCTGGCTGCCCATGTACCATGACATGGGGCTGGTGGGTGGAGTTCTGGTGCCGGTGTTCTCGGGTGGGACAAACGTTTTCATCTCGCCGGCCACGTTCCTCCGGAGCCCCATCACCTGGCTGGCCGCCATTGGCAAGTACCGGGCCACCATCTCCGGCGGACCCAACTTTGCCTACGATCTTTGTATTCGCAAGATCACCGACGAGCAGCGTGCCACCCTCGACCTTTCCTCCTGGGCACTGGCCTTCGTCGGCGCCGAACCCGTCGAGTCCGGAACGCTCGACCGCTTTGCCGCCGCGTTCGCCCCCTGCGGCTTCAAACCCCGCGCCTTTTATCCCTGCTACGGTTTGGCCGAGGCAACGCTCATGGTCAGCGGCCCGAGGCGCGACAGCGGCGCGACCGTCAGGACCTTTCACGACACGGCGCTGACCGAGAACCGCGTAGAACCAGTGCCCAACGGTGCGCCTCAGGCTCGTCGTCTTGTGGCCTGCGGATCGCCCGTCGGCGGCATGCGCGTGGTGATCGTCGAACCGAACCGCAACGAGGAGGCTGCCCCCGGCCGCGTAGGCGAAATCTGGGTTGCCGGCGCGTCTGTCGGACAGGGCTACTGGCACAAGCCCGACCAGACCCGCCGTTCCTTCGACGCCCGCCTAAGCGACACGGGCGAAGGTCCGTTCCTGCGGACCGGCGACCTGGGCTTCATGCGCGAGGGCCAACTCTACGTCACCGGCCGGATGGACGACCTGATCATCGTCCGCGGCCTGAACCGCTATCCGCAGGATATCGAGGCCACCGCCCGCGCCAGCCACCCTCTGCTGGAATCCGGCTACGGGGCCGCTTTCGTCGCGGACGATCACGGCCGGCATCGTCTGGTTCTTGTGCACGAGGCCGCGCGCAAAGGAGGGGTTGATTTCTCGCCCGTGCTGGATGCGGTTCGGGGGGCGGTGCTCGATGAACATGGCCTGGCCCTGGACGCGGTCGTGCTGGTGCGCAGCGGTACGATTCCCATGACCTCCAGCGGCAAGATCCAGCGCCATGCCTGTCGCGCAGCCTTTCTGGCCGGGGAACTCAAGGTTCTCGCCGAACACTGCGGCTTGCCGGTCGACAATGCCGGCCCGAGCGCCGCCATCCGCCCTGACACCGGAGACGCGCGGTCTTCCACGGCGCATCTCGCCACGCGCTCCTGGCAAGCCGCTTTTGCCGCCATCCGCCAGTACGCCCTCGCTTTGCCCGGCGCAGCTTTGCCCGACCTGACACCTGACACACCCCTTGCCGCCCTGGGCCTGGATTCGCTGCAAAGCCTGGATCTCGTGGCCAAGCTGGAGGAGACCTTCGCCTGCCGCCTGCCCGACACGGTGTTCAGCCAGGTCCGGACGCTTGAGGATCTGGTCCAGGCTGTGCAAAAGCACCTGATCGATGTCCCCAGACGCGATGTTCCCGCCGGCCAGATCCCGCCCGAGCACTACGATTTGGCCCGTTTCCCCGAGTACGGCGACTTGAAGCGTCAGGAACGCCTGCTGCTGCTGGCGGCAGGCGACAACCCGTATTTCCGCGTCGACCAGGGCGGAGCCGGAAGCGCACCCTGCATCGAGGGGCGCTCGCTCGTCAACTTCAGCGTCTATGACTACATCGGCATGGCCCACAATCCTGAGGTTGCCGCTGCCGCCAAGGCCGCGATCGACCGCTATGGCACCAGCGCCGGCGCCAGTCGCCTGGTCGCCGGCGAGAAGCAGGTGCATCGTGACCTGGAGCAGGCCCTGGCCGCCTTCCTGGCCACCCCGGCCGCGATCGTCTTTGTTTCCGGCCATGCCACCAACGTCACCACCATCGGCCACCTGCTCGGGACGGACGATCTGATCGTCCACGACATTCTGGCCCACAACTCGATCGTCCAGGGCGCCATGCTTGCCGGCGCTACGCGCCGCGCCTTTGCCCATAACGACTGGCAGGCCCTCGACACGCTGTTGGCCGAAGTGCGCCAGCGCTATCGCCGCGTGATGATCGCCATCGAGGGCGTGTACAGCATGGATGGCGACTTTCCCGAACTGCCGCGCTTCCTGGAACTCAGGAAGAAGCACAAGACGCTGCTTCTGGTCGATGAAGCGCACTCGCTGGGCACCTTGGGGGCGACCGGCCGGGGCATCGGCGAACACTGGGGCGTGACCCGCTCCGACGTCGACCTGTGGATGGGCACGCTCTCCAAGTCGCTGGCCAGTTGCGGCGGGTATATCGCCGGCTCGACAGAGCTTATCGAGTACCTCAAGTACACCGCCCCCGGGTTCGTCTACAGCGTGGGCATCTCCCCGCCCTGCGCTGCTGCGACCCTGGCCGCCCTGACGGTCCTCCAGCGCGAGCCGCAGCGCGTGGCCCGGCTGCGGGAGTTGGCGACGCTGTTTCTGAAACTGACCAGGGATCGCGGCATGGACACTGGTTCGGCGGCCGGCACGCCCGTGGTCCCGGTCATCGTCGGAAGCTCGGTCAAGGCCTTGCGCCTGTCACGCGCCTTGTTCGACCGCGGCATCAATGTCCAACCGATTCTGCATCCGGCGGTGCCCGACCGCTCCGCCCGCCTGCGCTTCTTCATCACCACGAATCACAGCGAGGCGCAAATCCGCGCCACCGTCAGCGCCGTGGCCGACGAACTGGCCAAACTGCAGCGAAATGGAAATGAGCCGCCGATCCATGACGAAGCGCGCTGAAGACGTAATTGTGGTCGAGACTCTGACGAAACGTTATGGAAATCTGCTGGCGGTCAACGGCGTATCGTTCACAGTCAGGAAAGGCGAGGTTTTTGCGTTCCCGGGGCCCAACGGCGCCGGGAAAACCACCACCGCCGAGATCATCGAGACTATCCGCCCCCCTACGTCGGGCAAGGTGAGCGTTCCGGGGATGGACGTGACGACGAAGAAGCACGACATCGTCCGCCGCATCGGCGTTCTTCCGCAGGGATTCAGTTCGTTTGACAGGATAACGGTCAGGGAGACCATCCAGTACTACTCACGGTTGTTCGGCGGCAAAACCACCGATATCGACGTGCTGATAGAACTTGCGAACCTCAAGGACAAGACCAAAGAGCAGTATAAGAACCTCTCCGGGGGCTTGAAGCAGCGCCTCGGAATCGCGATTGCACTCGTGAACGACCCCGAGGTCGGGTTTCTCGACGAGCCTACGACAGGACTCGATCCGCGCGCAAGGCGCGAGGTGTGGGAAGTCATGCTGGGCCTCAAGAAGAAGGGGAAGACCGTGTTTCTCACCACGCACTACATGGAGGAAGCGGAGCTTCTTGCAGACACTGTCGCAATAATCTCGAGGGGAAAGATCATCGCGATGGGCTCTCCGGGGCAACTTACAGAGAGCAACGCGAATTACCTGGTCCTCACGCTGCAGTCCGTAGATGAAAAAGCCTTTGAAATCGTCCTGAAGATTGGCTTCGAGCCGGTCCATGACGACCACAAAGACATCAAGGTCAGGGTGGAGCACACGGACGACGTCCAGAAGATACTGAACGCCATCAAGGACGCCGGGGCGTCGTTCCTCAGCCTGGACGTTCGCAAGCCCAACCTCGAAGAGGTCTTCCTCAAGCTCACCGGCGAGGCGTTCCTGGAAGGTCCTGCCGGGAGGAGGGGGGCGGAATGAACCTGCGCGTCGTCGGCGCACATCTTGTCGTGAGCCTCAAGAGTTTCTACCGTGAGAGGACCGCAATGTTCTTCACGATTGCGTTCCCGATACTCCTGATACTCGTGTTCGGCACCATTTTTATGGACCAGGACAACGTGAGCTTCGACATTTACGTGCAGGACCTCGACCACACCGACTCCTCGGCGCGTCTCGTCGACACCCTGAAGCTCAACGGGAAGTTCAAGATAACCAAGATCGACCCCGCCATCAACGCCACTGAGTACGCCAAGGACAACAAGCTGAACCTTGTCCTCACTATTCCCAAAGACTATGAGAGATCCCTCAATCAGCGTATCGAAACCGACGACTCCAGCGCATCCGTTGCCATCACCTACGTATACGACCCCAGCTCCAGTTCGGTGTCCACAAAGATGCAAATCCTGAACTCTGTCTTTGCCGTGATAAACCAGGAGGTGTCCGGGCAGCCCCCGTTCATCACGACGGCCCAGACATCGATACTCGCCAAAAAGTTCCGGTTCATCGAGTTTTTCATCCCCGGCGTCATCGCGATGGCGGTGATGACAGCGAGTTCGTTCGGCACGGTGAACTTGAACACGGAACTGCGGCAGAAGGGCATCATCAGGAAGCTGTCCACCACTCCCATCACCCATACCGACTGGATACTGTCGAACATCCTGTACCAGTTCATACTCGCGGTCGTATCCACGATTGCGATGCTGCTGGTGAGCTACACCGTGTTTAACGTCAGCCTGCAGATAAATGCATGGCTCCCTGTGTTCATTGTGCTTGACGTCTTCGCGTTCGTCGGAATCGGAATGATACTCACCCGCTTCGTGAAAGAGGCGGAGAGCGCCACGGCGGCGGCCAACGCCATCATGTTCCCGATGATGTTCCTCTCGGGGAGCTTCTTCCCCATCGAAATGATGCCGGGGTTGGTGCAGAAGTTCGCCCGACTCCTGCCTTTGTATTACGTGAACGAGGGGCTTCGGGCGTGCATGGTATTTGTCGATCACAGGGCCGCGCTCAGATACGCTACCATTATCGCGGGCTTCGCGGCGGGAGTGTTTATTTTGGGCATCAGAGCGACCAAATGGGAAGAAAGCGCGTGATTGCGCATCGCGTCCCGCTGGCCTCACTCGGGCGCCTCCCCGACGCCATGCACTCGGGAGAGGCACGGGCAATCAGCGGCCATGGAAGGTGCGTATGAAGAAGAGAATCCTGTTCATCTGCGGCTCAATGAATCAGACAACGCAGATGCACCAGATTTCCAGGCATCTGTCAGATTACGAGCACTCCTTCTCGCCCTACTACTGCGACGGCTTTGACGAGATTCTGCGAAGACTGGGGTTGATGGAGTTCACGATCATCGGCAACAAGCTCGCGGGACGCTGCCGGCGGTATCTGGAGCATCATGGCCTCCCCATCGACTACCAGGGAAGGAACGTGCCCTACGACCTGGTGCTCACCTGCTCGGACGTGTACCTTCAGAAGAACATTCGGGACAACAGGATCGTCCTGGTCCAGGAGGGCATTACGGACCCGGAAAGCTTTTTGTTTCACCTGGTCAGGCGATTTCGATTCCTCCCTCTTTGGATGGCGGGCACGGCGGCTACGGGCCTTAGCGACGGCTACCGGAGATTTTGCGTCGCAAGCGAGGGATACCGGGATTTCTTCATCCGAAAAGGCGCGCGGGCCGACAAGATCGTCGTCACAGGAATACCCAATTTCGACGACTGCGGGCGATATCGCGCCAACAACTTTCCCGACAGCCACTACGTGCTGGTCTGTACGTCGCCGTTGCGGGAGGTGTTTCGGGGGGAGGACCGCGAGGCGTTCATCCGCAAAGCCGTCGATATCGCCGGCGGCCGGCGGCTCATCTTCAAGCTTCACCCGAACGAAAACGCAGAGCGCGCGACCAGAGAAATCTCCCGGTACGCGCCGGGAGCCACGGTGTTCACGACGGGAAGCGCCGAGGAGATGATCGCGAATTGCGATGTCCTGGTCACTCGATACTCATCGACGGCCTTTGTCGGCCTG
>JBEKXG010000711.1:0-4610 GCA_049512295.1 Syntrophobacteraceae bacterium | reverse complement strand
TCTCACGATTGTGGAGCGGCTGGCGATCGGCATTGGTCATCGTCAAGCCCGAGACGGTCATCGCCTGGCATCGAAAGGGATTCCGACTGGAAGTGGAAGAGCCGCCATCCCATGGGCCGACCCTCCGTATCGCACGAGGTCACTGATCTGATCCGCAAAATGAGCCTGGCCAATCCTCGCTGGGGCGCTCTACGGATTCACGGAGAACTGTTGAAACTAGGATTCCAGTTATCGCAGGCAACGGTTGCCAAAGACATGGTGCGTCATCGAAGTCCGCCCTCTCAGAGGTGGCGCACGCTCTTGCGAAACCATATGCAGGATATGGTTGCGGCGGATTTCTTCGTGGTTCCCACAGTCTTCTTCCAGGTTTTGTATGTCTTCATGATTCTGTCGCACGACCGGCGTCGGGTCGTTCAGTTCGGTGTGACCGCACACCCGACCGGTGACTGGGCGGCTCGACAGCTTCTGGGAGCTTTCCCGTGGGACAGCGCGCCGCGCTATCTGCTACGCGATCGGGATGGGGACTACGGAGAGAGGTTCCCTGAAGCGGCGAACTGGTTGGGTATTCGGGAAGTGGTCACCGCAGCACAGTCGCCTTGGCAAAAGGCTTACGTTTCACACTGCACCTCTTCGGCTGCATTCGTGGGTAGTTCGTTCTTCCGTAAGTACGATCGCTTGTGGGCATACTTTCTCGGTAGATCAGCCGTGGGAGCTTCGTACAAGCATTCTCCCTTGTCGTTATAGCGGTGTGCACGTAGCAAGCCGCGATCCCGCCATTTCTTAACGGACCCAACGCGGATGCCAAGGTGTTCTGCCACTTCTTTCATGGTCAACTTACCGGCCGCGCGCAGGCGAGTAAAGCGATCTGTCAGATTGTAAGCATACTTGAGATGCACGATCATGGCTCGGGTAAAAGGCTTACCCACTCCTGAGCGCATCCCTTTTTGATTGAGTATCAACGCGATCTCTCGCTCAGTGTGCTCATCAAGCAGGTGATCGATTTCTTGGATGACTGCTTCGCTGGTCTTGCGAAGCTCAGGGGCACTTAACGGTAGTGGCAGGGTAAAGCTTCGCGTGGTGCCACCCTTGAAGCGCACGTGCATGGTGATCTGGTTGCGTTTGATCAAAGTGACGTCCTCGAGGATCAACCGGACCATACGCTTCCGCTCGCGATCCGGTGTCTTGGCGTCTTGCCACAACCGGGGAAAATCGCTGGCGAGAGCCGCAATGCGAGCCCGCTGCGCTTCATCGACCTCAGCATGGTCGGCTTGGCGCAGCCGTTCATACTCTTCCTGGGCTTCATTTAATGCGCGCAACTTGCTGTTCCACTCGGCCTCCAGAGAATCTGCCACCAGGCGATTGGCCGGATCTACGTGCATATAGCGGCGTTGTGCCAGATCACTCTCATAGCGAGCGCGTTCCACTTGTTTTTTGCGTAGCCGATCCACCTCATCCATACGACTCTGGATTTCCTGTTGCACCGATAACGCCACATCGAGTGCCACCGGTGTCATCGTCTGCACCAGCAGGTCGCTGATCGTCTTGTCGATCTGTTCTCCATTGATGATCTGACAGCGGGGCTCGCAATGCTGAATGCCTTCTCTCTGGCACATGTAGTCAGGCACGCGGCGGCCCGCACGACTGTGGTAGCGAACCGTCATGCGCTTTCCACAGATTCCGCATAGCACCAGCCCCTGGAGCAGGGCTGGGCCTTCGCGCGGCGGACTTTTCCGGCGGTCATGACCTAGTGCTTGGGCATTCTCTCGGAGTCGGCGCTGATTCTCTTCGTACTCCTGCCATGAGATATATCCGGCGTGCGCGCCGGGTAGTAGGATCCACTGATCTCTGGGAAGCGTCAGGGATGTTTCTCCGCCATCTGGCTTCTGGCGAGTCCGGGTCCGCCCGTAAACGAAGGCACCGGCATAGCGCGGGTTATGCAGCACCTGCAGCGCACGGTGATGTTCCAACGGTCCCCAAAACAAGTCTCCTTTGTGGGGCCCCTTCTTCAACCGCTTGGGGAAAAGAAGTCCCCGTTGACGAAACGTTTTCACCGTCCCTACCGCCGATACGGTGCGAGGGAAAGTCTCAAAGAAACACCGTAGGCTCTCCTGAACTTGCTTATCCGGATCCAGCACGGGTTGCTTCGCTGCGTTGTAAATGAAGCCCACCGGTAGTGAAGACTGCAACTCGCCCCGTTTCGCCTTATTTAGGATGCCGCCCTGCAGGCGAGCTTTGATGAGGTGCAGCTCGGCTTCGCTCATCGTTCCCTTCAGCCCCAGCAACAGCCGATCATTGAAGTGAACCGGATCATATACGCCGTCTTCATCAAGGATGAGCGTGTCGGTCAGGGCGCAGATCTCCAGTAAACGATGCCAGTCGGTGGAGTTGCGTGCTAGCCGGGAGACTTCCAGGCCGAGTACGATGCCGGCCTTGCCCATGCCGACTTCGGCAACCAGTCTCTGGAATCCTTCACGATCCACGGCCGATGCGCCCGATTGCCCCAGATCACTATCGATGACAATGATCTGTTCGACGGGCCAACCTAAAGCCGTGGCATGTTGCCGCAGAGCGTACTGGCGTTTGGTGCTTTCGCTGTTCTCAAGGACCTGCCGGATCGTCGACTGCCGAACATACAGATACGCGTTGCGCTGGAGATGGCTCGCATTCACTTTTTGATGGGCCTCTGCTCTCATCGGGTGGCCTCCCGTTGTTTCGTGAGGATGATTCCGGCAAGGATGGTCATGATCTGGGCTCTTACATCGAACGCGTAGGGTTGGGTGTGTCGTTAGCAAGTTAAAATGTCCGGTTTTTAGAGCACACGATATGTCCGGTTTGAGGTTGAGAGATCACCGCCGTCGTGACTGTGGGAAAGTGGGAATCCCGCGGTGTGAGCGGAATTCCCAAGCGAGGTGGGAAAGTCCGAAGGACTTTTCCACGGAGCCTCTTTTCCACAGTCTTCCCCCGGCGAGTTGGCTTTAGCTCAGCGAGACAGGGCCATCCCTGAGCGGTGTAGCGCCCCACCACATGAGGTCCGTAGCGAATGCTGTAACTCTGGTCGAGATGCTCGGAGATCGTGACGGAACATCCGGCCAGAGTTCCTCGCCAGCGCGTGGGCTCGATCTGCAGAATCTTTCCTCCCAGCACGACCGTGTTATCCCGACTCACCACTCGCTCGTGCTGCACCGAGAAAAGGAAGTCGAGATCCTTCCTCCGGCAAGGCAGAAAGGCGCTGCCTGGCTGCCGCGCGGACACCTGAAAGCGCTGATTGAACTCGGTCACGTACTCCTGCCGCAGAAAAGCGTTGGCTTCTTCGATCGTGCGAATTCCGCGCAGCCGCAGTTCCTGAGGCAAGCGTCCCTGCCAGGTTCCAAACCCACGCTCGGACCGCCCACGGGCCTGGGGCGAATAGGCAGGAATCATGCGAATACCCAACTCTCTTAGAGCCCGTCCGACTTGCGTCAGCCGTTCCGGATCCACCTTCCCGCCCGCCCGAGGTGTCCAAAAGAAGTGACTGGCGCGGTCGCTGTACAGGGCACAGAAAATTCCTTTCGTCTCCACGACCTCCCGCAGCGCTCGCAGGACCGTCATCGTCGACTCCTCGTCCACCAACTGCGCGTAATAAATCTGGCTGGTGGCGTCGTCCAGAATCACCAGCAGGTCGTACCAGCGATCATCCTGAAACCACTGGTGCCGGCTTCCATCGATGTGCAACATCATCCCCGGCAAAGGGCGCCGTTCTCGCCGACGCCGATGCACCCCACGCGGGCGTTCCGCACGCACCAGGCCCGCTCCTTGCAACGCCTTCTTCACCCACGTGTAGCTCAGGAGAATCTGATGCTCCTGTTGCAGCTTCTCGTGAAAATGCCGCACATTGAGATCGAAATACTTCTCCCGGTACAGGGCGAACACCTGCTCGACCACCGCCAGCGGCACGCGCTTGGGACTGGGTTTCCCCACCCGGCGGTCCAGCAATCCGTCATAGCCATATTCTTTGTACCGCCAATACCAGCGCCGCATCTGCCGGTCGGTGATCCCGATGATCTCCGCTGCCTGCCACCACGTAATCTTCTTCGCCATCGCTCGCAAAATCACTTCTTGGATCTTCATCATCCGCTCCACGGCGGCCATCGGATAGCAATCCATGCCTGCCTCCAGGCAGGCATCTTGCTCCCAGGTCGCTCCTAAAAAGCGGACATTTCATGTGCTAATCCGACCGGACATATCATGTGCTAACGACACTCGCGATTCGATGTCCTTTCCCTGTCTCTCCCGCTGTGCTACGCTTGTTCAGAGGGAGCAATACTCCCGGAGAGAATCGGGGGAAACATTTCCTGCACTTCTCCTCATCATTAGAAGAGGGGACCCCTAAAACCCATGTCCACGACAACCACTGAAGTGCCGCACCGCAAACTGGAAGTGATCGATAAGGCCGTCATTCGGTTCTGCGGCGATTCTGGCGACGGCATGCAGATCACGGGAAACCAGTTCAGCAACACGGTCGCTTTGTATGGCAACGATCTGGCTACGTTCCCGGATTACCCAGCCGAAATCCGCGCTCCTGCGGGAACGATTCCCGGCGTCAGCGGATTCCAGGTTCACTTCGCATCGAG
>JBEKXG010000710.1:0-2802 GCA_049512295.1 Syntrophobacteraceae bacterium | reverse complement strand
AGTACGTAAAATGTCCCGAACGCACGGCAGCCCTCGAAGAGATGCGAAGCAGGTGGAATGCAGGGGAATGGGAGATCCGGTGGCAGACCCACTACGAACTTCTCAGAAGATGGGACAATTAACTTGTGGGATTTTAACAATCTGATCCCCATCCATGACGACACTACAATTATCCGAAAGAGGTGTTCCGCTTATTAAGGGGGAAGCAAAGCATGAAAAAAGGTCTGCTTATTGATTATGTTCAGAAAGAATTGGAATTCATTCCAAAACAACCCTCAGTGGAATGGGAGAAAAATCTAAAGGATTCTCTGGGGAATTTTGGTCTGACAAAAGAGGATTTTATCGAAGTATATGAGAAAATGTTGATTTCCAGGTATTTCGAAATGACAGGCTATGAGATGTTCTTTAACGGCGAGGTACCTGGTTATTTCCACAGTGGGGCCGGTCAGGAGGCCGTGGCGTTCGGTGCGATGAAGGCCCTCCGGAAGGACGACTATGTGGTGTCAAATTACCGGGGGCATATTCACCTGATCGCAAAAGGCGGTGATATCAACAAAATAATGGCCGAAATCCTGGGAAAGAGCACCGGATATTGTGAGGGTCTGGGTGGCTCCATGTATACAGTCGATGTGTCGCGAGGATTTCTCTACAGCTCGGGGATTGTAAGCGCCACGATCCCGGTGGGCGTCGGCGTTGGTCTGGGGATCAAACTGGGCAAAGGTGATAAGGTGGTGCTTTCCTTTTTCGGGGATGGGGCAGCCAACGAGGGAACATTCCACGAGTGCCTGAACTTCGCTTCCTTATGGAAATTACCCGTTGTGTTCATCGTTGAAAACAACAAGTACGCCATTACCATCGGTCCAAAGAGGTGCGCATCCGTCAGAAATATCGCCTTCAGGGCGTCAGGATACAATATGCCCGGCTGTGTCGTGGACGGCATGGATTTCCTGGAGGTATACCTGGCCACCAGGGAAGCGGTAGACCGGGCGAGAAAAGGGGAAGGCCCCTACCTCGTCGAGGCCCTGACCTACAGGTTTCACGGGCATACCCGATACGATCCGGCCTATGGTCTTTACCGCTCGAAGAATGTCCTGGAATGGTATAAGGCCAATGACCCCATCGAGAGGTTTGAAAGATATCTTGTGAGAAGTGACTGGTTGTCTGAAGAAAGGGTGGAGGAATTAAGAAATAAGGCCATGCAAGTTGTCGCCGAGGCCGTTGAGTTCGCCAAGAATAGCCCATATGCAGACACTGAGAGAGTCTATCGGGACGTTTACGCTGATTATCCAGTATATAGGGGGTAAGAAATTGAATCACACTAAAGAGATAACGTACGGTGAGGCCATAAGGCTGGCCATGCTGGAAGAGATGAGGCGTGAGCCAAAGATCTTCATCATGGGTGAGGATATATCCGGAGACTATTACATGATGACCACCACGAGGAAGCTCTTGGACGAATTCGGGCCCGAGCGCGTGATTGACACGCCTTGTGCGGAATCGATGTTCACAGGTGCGGCTTTAGGTGCCGCCTTTTTGGGCTTCAGACCGATCGTCGAAATCATGTTCAACGACATACTCACCTATTGCATCGATCAAATCGTAAACCAGATAGCCAAAACAAGATTTGTCCTGGGGGGACAGATAAAAAATTTGCCGATCGTGATCAGAACCCGCAACGGTACTGCAAAATACGTAGGGGCCGCCCACTCCCAGACCTGGGAAGTATGGTTTGCACATACCCCGGGTATTGTTGTGGCACTGCCTTCCACCCCCCGTGACGCAAAAGGAATGCTCAAAACCGCCCTCAGGGGGAACGACCCGGTGCTCTTCTTCGAGCATAAATCACTTTACGGCATGAAGGGACCGGTGCCGGAAGAAGATTATCTCATACCGCTCGGCAAGGCGGATGTCAAAAGGGAGGGAAGAGACGTTACCCTTGTTGCCTATCAACTGACCCTCCATGAGGGTCTTAAGGCTGCAGAGGAGCTTGAAAAGGAGGGTATCAGCGTAGAGGTGGTCGATCCGAGGACGCTGTATCCGCTGGATATGGAGACAATAGTAAAATCCGTCGAAAAGACCGGCAGGCTCGTTGTCGCCCATGAGGCCTGCAAATTATACGGGCCGGGCGCTGAGATAGTATCCACTATCGTTGAAAAACATATGCATCTGTTGAAGGCCCCTCCAAAAAGGGTTGGGATGCCTCATGTTCCCTATCCGGTGAGCCCTCCCCTTGAAGATCACATCTTGCCCACAAAGGAGAAGATCGCCGAAGCCCTCAAGGACGTGGTTAGATGATGTAGTGGCGTTGCACGATATTCCCCGGCTTCCTCGTAAGGTGGACCTGTGCGCAAAACCGGGGGTCTGTCCCATAGTTGAGCAGGAATAAAGGAGCCTCTTGCAAAATTCCCTTATCGACAAAGTTCCTTTATCGTCATTCCGGCATGCTTTAAGCCGGAATCCAGCGCTGCCGCCACGTCCAGGGACGCGGTTTGAACGATGATGAAACTTCAGGAAGTTTCATAAGAGGTTTTTCAAGGGTTTCTGGCCCTCGGCTTCCGCTTGGGCGACGGTTTTGTTGAGTTTTGCAAGAGGCTCAAAGTTAATCTTATTTTATATGGGTCACCAAAGGAGGTGGCCCATATCCAAGACGGGCACGACGAAAGACTTGAGGAGATCGCGATTTTTTATCACCCTTCCGAAACGCTCTGCCGGCCGTATGGTTTGATCCTCCAGCAGCATGCCGACAGGACATGAATACACGCCCACGATTGATTTCAAGCATACCGTCACTTAACTTGAGCT
>JBEKXG010000709.1:0-3105 GCA_049512295.1 Syntrophobacteraceae bacterium | reverse complement strand
AAAAGTCCCAGGAAAGTGATAAATGCCGAAAGAATATCGGCAACGGTTATTATGCCGACCAGCGTACCATCCTTCACGATCGGCAGGCCGCCAACACGCTTTTCCAGCAAAATGCGCGCAGCGTCCTCGATCTGCATTTCGGGATGGACCGTAAACGGCTTTCGAATCATCACGTCCTCGAGGGTCAGTTCTTCGAGCATCGACGCGATAAGAACCCCCCTCAAGTCCGCGTCCGTAATCCACCCCAGCAGCTTCATCTCCTGATCCACCACCGGCAGGTGCCGGATGGATTTCTGTTTCATCAGGGCCATCGCTTCCTGAATGGAGGCTTCCTTCCTGCTTGTTACCAGATCGGTTGTCATCCAATGGCGCACTATCACGCGAACTCTCCTCGGGGGAAAGAGCTATAGCTGGAAAAGTCCGATTTAATGAGTGATTACGGCTGTTTCAAGAGACGAAAGAAAGGCTAAGCCAAATCCTTTTAAAATGCAAGAGCTTTTCTGGAAACTGTTCCGGATACCTCGCCGGGTGTGGAGTTTTCGATCCACTATGTCCACACCTCGCAGGGCGTGGAGATCTAGGTTTTTATCTTCACCGGTTCGTGACTGCTGCGTTTCATGAGCCTTGCTATGCTCACTGTCCGGTCCCCGAGCATGTTTGTGTAGCTTCCGAGTTCGTTATCGTACCACCCGTAAATTACAGCCTGGGTGACCGGTACTTCGATAAACCTTGGTTGCCGCAGGGGCCCTTGCGCTTCCCTTTTCCTGGTGATTCCTGGGTCCAGCGAAGCCGGATTGTTTGTGCCGGTTGACTCCATGTATTCGAATGCGGAGGCCAGGCGTTCGACGTCGATGTGAACGGCCGCCGTGCGCGTGTGATTCTCGCAGCCTTCGATAACCGCAGCAGCCCGGGGCAGCCCGATAATGTCGGAGGATACGTTCTGTTCTTCGGAAAAAACCAGGTAGCCGTCCGGGAAATGGGAAACGGCATTTTTGTATATGTCGTTTACCACCACATGGTTGATCGGCTTGGTCATGCTCTCGTCCTGAATCATCAATGCCAGGATTATGAGTGAGCCGGTCGTCACTGGAATCCGCACGGATTCAGCTATGAAACCTATTTTTTTCATCTCCGGGATAACCAGCCCGAGCGCTTTGGCTGCCCCGGTGCTCGTCAGGATGATGTTGTTGAAAGCCGAACGAGATTTTCGCAAGTCGGTCGCTTGGGCTTTCGGCGCGCGGTCCAGCACGGATTGTGAACTGGTGGCTGCGTGAACGGTGGTCATTGCCGCCGAAAGGATGCGCTCGGCCCCGAAATAATCCAGCAGCGGCTTCACCATGTATGCGAGACAGGTGGTCGTGCAGGAAGCGTTCGAGACGATCAGGTGCCTCTTGGGATCGAAATCCGAATCGTTTATGCCCATGACGGTAGTCACGGCATCGGGGGGCATTTCCCGGCCCTGGTCCTTTATCTTGAAGGGAGCGGATACGATAACCTTCTGCGCGCCCGAAACAAAATGGCCGCGCACGGACCCTTTCGGTTCATCGGCAGACGCGGTCGGATCGAGAAAAGCGCCTGTGGCGTCCACAACCAGGTCAACCCCGTATTTGCGCCAGTCGATATGGGCCGGATTTCTCGCGTAGCGCAGGAAAGTTGTCTTTATCCCGTCTACTACAAAACTGCCCGACTTCTCGTCGAGATCTTCTATGACCCTGCCGGCCCTTGAGCCGTAGAGAAAGCTGTTCAAAGCCCCATAGGAGGAATCCTTCTCCAGGAAATGTGCTATGTCCGCTAGTCTTGTCCCTACCTCCCTGCCTATATTGACCACGAGCTCCGAGAAGTATTTTCGTTCTACCTGGTGCCAGATTGAAAGCTTTGCGATTCTCCCAAGGCCATTAATGCCCAGTTTCTGCGGAACCATCGTTTCTTCACCCATCATGGCCTCCGTGCTCAAAGAAGGTGAAACAGGAAAAATATCGATTGGAAAACCAGCCCGGAAGATTGCCGTCCGAAAGCGGGAACCGACTTCCGGGAGCAAATCAAATCGAAACCCATCGATGCTGGATGCGTTCTCTTTTAATATTAATGATGAGCAGATCGATGTCAAAACATAATTCAAGGGATCCACACTTAGAGCACTATTCATAGTCCGGGGTGGCCGAAAGGTCTACCTGCTCTACTTCCAGCATTCCCGAGTAAATCGCTCCGCTCCTGCCGTCGATGCTTATTGAGTCGCCCGCTTCAATCAGGTGGCCGTCGATGACGCAGGTCTTTTCTGAATCGCGCACCCTCATGCGGCTTACACCGACTACGCATGTCTTTCCAAGCCGGTGGGCTACGATGGCGGCGTGCGATGTCGCACCGCCTTTGCCTGTGAGAACTCCATCGGCAACTGAAATCTCGTGTATGTCATCCGGGACCGTATCGGACCGGATCAGGATAACCTGTTTGCCGGGATGGTCATTCTGAATGCCCTGAATGGATTCCAGATCAAAGGCAGCCAAGCCCGAGAGCGCCCCCCCACTCACTCCGATACCGCTCCCCAGGTACCTTGAGTGGAGGTCCTCCGTCTTTTTGAAAACCGGATAGCTGCGCTTTATCCGGGGAGTCATGTTGCGGGCCTGGAGGACATATACGCCCTCTTCTCCCACCCCCTGGAACGTGAACTCGATTTCCTGGGGCGCCCAGTGATTTTCATAGGCCAGCTTCTTGGCAATATCGGTCAACCGCTTGTAGACGCGCGGGAAAAGGACTTCGAGCGAAGTCTCCTCAGGCTCGGCCTCTCTGAGCCTTTGTTTTTCGGAGAGCGGGAGCGTCTTGACCAGGCCTCCCACTACGTCTTCTCCCTGGTTTCCCCATGTGAAGTCGCCGACCGGGTCAACCTTGTCCTCCGATGTGCGTGGATTGTGGGTAAACATGACACCGGCCCCCGAATGAGTGTCCAGGTTTCCGAACACCATCGCCTGGACTGTGACGGCCGTGCCCCAGTTGTCGGAGAGCATCATTATCTCCCGGTATGTCCTGGCCTTGTGTGATTCCCATGACTCCACGACCAGCCGAATGGCCGTGAAAAGCTGTTCCCTTGGGGATTCGGCAAATTCGATG
>JBEKXG010000708.1:0-3203 GCA_049512295.1 Syntrophobacteraceae bacterium | reverse complement strand
ACTTCGGGCTGAGCGAGCCATCAGAAAAATCTCTTGTCGCTGATCTCGTAGGGCCAAATCTCAGAGGAACAGCCTTTGGCTGCTATCACTTCACGGTGGGGCTCGGCGCCCTGCCGGCCAGCCTTCTGTTCGGCCTCCTGTGGCATACGTTCAGCGTAGAGGCGGCCTTTCTCACCGGAGCTGCGCTCGCAATATCGGCAAGCGCTCTCCTGATCCTCTCTCGGAGGCCGGAAGCCGCGTTACGGGCAGTTGAGACCGGAGGGCAGGTGTCGCAGACCGGATGTAATACGGAGTTACATTCAAGATGATTCACAGGGCGGCGAGGAGGGAGGACGCAGGCGTACACCATAGTACGTCGAGGAGCCGACGACGAAGACAACGCGGTGAGCGCTTGAATGCGACTTCGTATAAGACACCCGGCGCCTGATCCCCGTCAAAACGCCTGCCCGATACTGAAATGGAACTGATAGGGCAAAAAGGGACGCGGCTCCGGCGGGTTTAGCTCGTAACCCACATCGAACCTGAGCGGCCCCACTATCGTAAGATAGCGCAGTCCGACGCCGGCGGTATATCGGTTCTCATCCCAGGAAAGATTGCCTACTGCATGCGCAATATTACCAAAGTCGGAAAAAACGACTCCTTCCAGGGGCGACCTTATCGGAAACCTCCATTCCAGGCCTCCCTCCAGAAGCGCCATCCCTCCTATCGGATCGCCGGAGGGATCAAGAGGCCCAAGCTGCTGGTAAGGGTAGCCTCTCACTGTGTCAGTGCCCCCCAGAAAAAACCGCTTAAAAATAGGGACCTCTGAAGTGCCTTGAAGAGGCTCAATTGCACCGTATCGCAGCCTCGCAGCCAAAGAGCCGAGGTTCAATACCGGAAGATACCCCCTGCAATCCAGAGTGAACTTAAAATAATCAACCTGCGAGCCGAGAAAAGAACCGGCCCATTCCATATTCTGCAGAATGCGCCAGCCCTTTTTGGGATCCAGTATGGAATCGGCCCTGTCCCAGGTGTTGCCCGCAATAAGGGAGGATACATAGTATGCCTGGTGCTCCTGGTCCGTAGCACTGGGCGGGATCACTACATCAGTCAGGTAGTTGGACTCGAAATTGTACCCCGCATAGGACACCAGTCCGTCGAACCATTTGTACTCGTACTTTGGCCGAATGTACTCTTTCATGTTTACAAACGATATCTGACTCTCTCGCATGACGCCGCCGTCTATAATCAGGGATCCCTTCGTATCCAGAAAATAAGGCTGTGTGACTCTACCTTCCACCATTTGCACGATAGAGCTCGCCTTGACGTTGATCTGAAGCCTTCTGCCATCGCCCAGCAAATCTCTGACCTCATACTGCGCCTGTCCTCTAAAGCGGTCATCGGTACCGTAACCGATCCCGAGACGAATGGTCTGCTTTTTGGCTTGTTTTACAAGTATCCGGATCGGAAGCACTGTTGTTTCTTTCTCCAGGTCATCCACCGAGATATCGACAAACTGGAAAAGGTCCAGCGCATACAGACGCTGCTGGACTGCTTCAATTTTAGAGGCATTGAACCGCTCACCCTGGTGAAACGTGACCTCTCGCATGATTACATTACTGGAAACCGATTCATTTCCTTCCACACGCACGTTCCCGAAGGTGCAAACTGGTCCAGCCTCGATCTCGACCAGGACCGTCCCAAGGTTGGATCCCTTATCCAGACGGGCGCGCATATCTACTTTTGCTTTCGGGTAGCCACGCTCGGCAAGATACCTCTTGGCGACTTTTTCGATGTCCTTGTATCCGGGCGTCGTAAATCTTTTCCCCGCCTGAATGGGAAGGATTTTGACGATGTCCTTGCGCCACTGCTCAGGGGATGGGCCGTCGATTTTCAGATTGAGTTCTGAAACCATCATCGGAGACCCTTCCTCCAAACGGAAGACTACCCTCACATTATTGCCAACCAGGGGTTCAATCTCGTGGGATATGAGCTGCATATGATAGAAACCCTGGCTCACGTAGAATTGCTGGATTCTTTCCAGGTCCTCTGACAATACTGTCTCATTCAATGGGGCCTTGAAAAACCAGCGGAATTTCATCTCTTTCGTGCTGAGGATTTTTTTTAGCTCGGAGGCGGCTATAGTTTTGTTTCCCTCGAAACGGATCGATCGGACCTGGAGTTGCGGTTTTCGTTTATTTTCAGGCGCTTGTGATTGTTCGACCTCGGCGGCAAGTACAGAGCCTGCCCAAAGCAGAGAGAGGAGCACCAATAAGAATACCCTGGCTGGAAATCTGTAATCCAAAACCCTTCCTGGCTGAACATACGCACGGTGGAAGAAAAACACCAGAGTTCAGGGTCCGACCGGAATATAATCACCTAAAAACTTCAGCCCCTGATTCAGACTTGAAATCGCCGTCTACATCTGCTGCAGTCTCTTTTCAGCGGCATGAGCCTGGGTTGTGCCCGGATATTTTTCCACGAGCCGCGTGTAGATGATCCGGGCCATCGTGGTTTCACCCAACTGCTGCCATCCCATTCCCTGCCTAAGAAGAGCGCTGGCGGTTTTACCTCCTTTCGGGTACTTGTCCAAAAGCTGCTGGTAAGCTTTAATCGCGTCCTCATAGCGCTTTTCCAAAAATTGGCACTCCCCGATGTCATACAAGACGCTTTCGTCAAGATCGGACTTTGGGAACTTGGAGATGAATCCTTGGAATTCCTTTCTTGCAGCTTCATATTTTTTTTGCTGCATTAATTGGACGCCTCTATCGTATTCCATCTGTTCGGCGCTTTTGCTCTGAACGGCTGCAGAAGGCGCAGGAACGGGTTTGAGGGGAGCTTCGGCACGAGGCGGCGCAGGCGAGACGGCGGTCTGCGGTTGCGGCCTGGACGGCTGCGGAGCCGGGGGCGATTCTTCCATAACGGCCGTGCCGGAAGGAGGCATCAAGGGTTGCGCCGCTGGCCCGGGGACGGCTGAAGCCTGGGTGCGCTGCATTTGATCCAGTTTATGCTCCAGTTCTTCGAGTCTGCCGTTCATACTTCTCATCCGCGTTTGCAGCTCTTCCATCCGCGCGTACAGATCGCCGCTTTTCTGAGATCCTCCTTCGATGCCTTGGAGGCGCGTCTCAACGGCTGCCTGCCGCTCGTTCAGAATAGACAGATTCTGCTGGAGCGTTGTGGTTTCCGACGTAGAGGCACACCCCGCAAGCAGTCCTGCACAAAAA
>JBEKXG010000707.1:0-5193 GCA_049512295.1 Syntrophobacteraceae bacterium | reverse complement strand
GTGCTGCCGTGCCCATACATCCATGCCTCGATTGGAAATATTCTCGAGGAACCTCTGAAAGACATAATTCAAAAGGGACTGAATATCAAACACTTCGGTGAGCACGTGGACACATGCCTGATAGCCGAAGATAGACCGTTCATAGAAAAGTACGTCGTGAACCGAATATATAACAGGCCTTTGCCCGTTCCCTGCTCTGAAGTCTTTACTGACGCGGACAGGACCCTTAAGCCGTTCAACGAAGGACTATAATAGCGGAAGACCCTGTCGGTCTTCTTGCTGCGATCGGCCGTCCCATGCAAATAGCAGATGCCGTGGCAACCCTTGTAGAACAAGTACCGGACGCTTCCATGGGTTTGCCCGATGAAGTTTTTTATTATCTCAGCCGAACGACCCCGCTAGTCAATGTGGACCTTTTGGTTCAGGATGAAAACGGGCGCACGCTGCTGTCCTGGAGGGACGACCAGTATGCCGGGAAAGGGTGGCATGTGCCCGGCGGAATCATTCGATTCAGGGAAACCCTGGAAACGAGAATACGAAAAGTCGCCGAGACTGAGCTTGGTGTGGATGACATCAGTTTTGAACCTGTTCCGGTAGCCTTGAACCAGATAATCCATCCCACGCGCGATATAAGGGGTCATTTTATTTCGATTTTATATAAATGTTCTCTACCGGCTGCGTTTATTCCGCAAAACTGCGGACTTTCCATCGGGGACAGAGGCTACCTCGAATGGCATGATCATTGTCCTGACAGTTTATTGAAGCTTCATGAAATATATAGAAAATATATAGACCGGACCGCATAGCTGCGAAGGTGGAGCATGAGAGCAAGAGAGGTCAGCGGGCAGGCGCCCGGGGGAAAGAGAACAATACTCGCGGAAGTGCTCCCTTTGAGGGCTCCGATTGTAGTGCAGATGTTTCCTATTTATGCATGCAATTTTGCATGCCGTTATTGTGTATTCTCTGTTGACAAAGCCGAACGTGGATTCATTTCAGATAAGATCGTAATGGATGTCGGTCTCTATCACAAATGCATTGACGAGCTGTCTATGTTCCCGGATAAGATGAAGGTGCTGCGATTTGTGGGAATGGGAGAGCCCCTGCTTCATGCGCAGATTGCAGATATGGTCGAATATGCAGTTTTGCACGATGTCGCAGGAAGAGTTGAAATACTGACCAATGCATCGCTTTTGACCCCGAAATTATCCGATGCGCTCATATCGGCGGGACTGTCACGATTGGTGGTATCACTTCAAGGCACAACGAGCGAGAAATACCGGGAGGTGTGCGGCGCAAGTATACCCATTGAAAAGATTATCGATAACCTGAAGTACTTCTTCGATAATAAAGGTGGCGCACATTTACATATTAAAATCATCGACTACGCGCTGCAAGGCGAGGATGATGGCAAGAAGTTTTACGAACTCTTTGGGGATATCTGTGACACCATAGGGATTGAGCGTGCCGGTCCTATTTTCCCCGGTGTCGATTACGAGCCGGTCCTGAAGAACAAAGACATGTCATTGACCCAGTTTGGGTTGCCCGTTTCGGAAGTCCACGTTTGCCCGCAGCCTTTTTTCACGCTGCAAATCAATCCGGACGGAAAGGTCGTTCCATGCTATTCGATTGCATACCCAACCATCGTCGGTGACTGCAATAGACAATCGCTGCACGAAATATGGAATGGCAAGACTTTCCAGCAGTTTAGGCTCTCGATGCTCGACGGCGCCAGGAAAGTGTGCGAAACCTGTGCGGACTGTAATATTATCAAACACAGGTTGTTTCCGGAAGACAACTTGAATAATGACGCCGAACGGCTAAAAGCATATTATGAAGAGTATATCCATCATGAATAGAACCACTATTGCCATACTTGGTGCTACCTCGCACATCGCAAAGGGATTGATCTATAATTTTGCCATCTGTGGAGAGTTCAACCTGCATCTGTATACGAGATCGGCGCAAAGTGTCCTCACATTCATCAACTCCATTGGAACCACCCCTGGCGAAGCCTGTGTCATTCATGAAGGTTACGATCAATTTTCCAAGCATCCCTATGACGTCATAATAAATTGTGTCGGTGCAGGGACCGCCAACATACTGCAAGGTGATTTCACGGTATACTTTACCCTGACAGAAGAATATGACAATCTCGCTATCACGTATCTACTCAACAGGTGCCACGAAGCTCTTTATCTTAGTTTCAGCAGTGGTGCGGTTTATGGCAGAGAACACTCTGCGCCTGTTGTGGAAGATTCAGTTAACCCAGTAAAAGTAAACTTTATTGAGCCGGAGGATTATTATTCGATCGTGCGCTTGAACGCTGAGGCGAAGCATCGCGCTTATAAGCACCTTAAGATTGTCGATCTTAGACTATTCTCCTATTTTAGTAGATTTATTGATTTACAGGACGGTTATTTTATCACAGACTTGATGAATTCGATGCTGAAGAACGAGGTTCTGGTCACAGACAGTACAAATATGATTCGTGATTACCTCCATCCGAAGGACCTCTTTGCAATGGTTATCGAGTGTATTAAAGCAGGCCACATAAACACGGCATTTGATGTAATAAGCGCAAAGCCCGTGGAGAAGTACGATATTCTTGATTACTTTTCGTCACAGTACGGATTGAAGTATGAAACCGTTCAATCTCGCGTCAATCTCAGTGCAACAGGATCTAAAAACGTTTATTGCTCCAAGTGCCGCTCAGCAGCACGAATCGGTTATACGCCCGAGTTCAGTTCCATGGACACCATCGTGCATGAAGCGCAACATATCTTGTCCGGCTTTAAACCCGAAAACGGAGTAAATGAATGTATTCCAAACCGATACTAAATGACCCTGGTAATCCGCTTATTAGCGTGCTTATTCACAACTACGATGGACGACATCTTCGGCAGTGCTTTGACAGCATTTTTTCACAAAATGTTCTTGAAAATATCGAGGTAATCTTTTTCGACGATGCCTCCGCTGGCGAATCGTGGGAATTGGCGCAGGAATATGCACAGAAACATAGATCCATAATTACGCTGACCCGCAATAAGAGAAGCGTCGGCCAGGATAACAACTTTAGAAACGGTGTGCGTATGGTCAGGGGCAGCTACTACGTGCCTCTGTTCGATGACCGGCTCTTCTCGCCTGAATATGTAAAACAATGTGTCCAAACCATGGAGTGTGATCAATTCGCTGAGTTTGCCGTGGTGCGCAGGGCAGTCAATAAGAAAACGCCCCTGCCAAACATTAAAAAGACACCGCTTGTTAGCATAACTGTGCACAACTACAATTATGGTCGCTACCTCAGGGAGTGTTTTGACAGCGTTTTTGCCCAGACATATGATAACGTTGAGATATGCTTTTCCGACAATGCCTCGACGGATGATTCGTGGGACATTGCACTTGAATATGGGCGTAGATACCCTGGAATGATGTATTTAACCCGGAATCGAATAAACTTCGGAAGCGATGCCAATTTTGCAAATTGTCTCGTGAATGTCGGGGGTAAGTATCTTGTCGAATTATGTTCTGATGATGCCCTGGCGCCTGAATTTGTCGAAAAATGTGTCCACGCGCTGGAATCTCATCCAGAAGCGGGATTTGCCATGGTGCACCGGACGATTATTGACGAGAATGGCCGGAGGACCGAAGAACCGCCTTTCTATAATCAAACGTGCCTTATCCCCGGGCCGGAGCAGGCGGCAGTGTATATGATGGCATCTGTTAATCCCAGTATATCGCAAATCATGTATAATAAAGGGATGACTACTGGCAAAGCGGTTGTCGGCGGCCTTGCCGGAGGTTGGTACGGCACTCGCATTATGGATTTCAACATGTGCTGTGAATACCCAATCATCTATATCAAAGAACCATTGCTTCTACATAGGATACATTCACAGAACGAGTCGTTCCGTGTCGCCGAGAATTTAATGGAAATCATCGGTCCGTATATACTACAGCACCAATTTGCCGAACTTGCGGCTCCATATAATCTGACTAAAGTCATTGATCGTTTGCCCCCATCCTTGGAGAAACTCGGCAAATTATGCCTGCGGTACAGCATGCGCTCGTTATGCGCAAATGATGAAAGACCGGCGCTTAGGTATTTTAATTTGGCCATAGCAATCCTGCCCGACATCACATTCGATCCTACTTTTAAACTGATCAGTGAATACTGGGAAACGGATGCCGCTGGCAAATTGAAGATAGTTGAATCACTGAAATCCATCGACAATCTGGCGACTCGGAGCGTTTCTTATGATCCACCATCGAATAGTATTCCAATAGAAATTAATCCGCAAAAGCCGCAATATTCAGCAAAGAGGTAATAACATGTGGCCGCCTCGATCCCCGCAATCCATGAGAAATTCAATAAATAGAGCGAAATATCTGTGCATGTTTGGAATCGGTGTTTTGCTCGAGGATTGTTTCGCTCAACTCGTGCTATCTCTTGGCAGAGAACCGGATTTTCTTTGTGACAATGCCCGGGGGAAATGGGGTAAGGAGTTTTTTGGCACGAAGTGCATTTCTCCTTCCGAACTCGAAGCATTGGGTGATGATATAGTGGTTGTCATCACCATTAAAAACTATGAAAAAATTTACGTGCAGCTTCGCAGTATTGGGATTGAGGATATTTTCGTTTCCTGTTTTGACAGATGCTATAACGGTGTTCATGCCATTAAGAAACTCGAAGATGATCAATTCGACTCATCCGGCCCGGAACCGTTCATTTCGCCGGTGCAGGGAAAATGGACACTGATCACCGGAGCCTCTCGCGGTGTGGGACGCCAAATTGCCCTCCAAATGGCCAAACTGGGTTCAAACATCATCGCGCACAGTCGTTCCGTTTCGCACGTTAAAGAACTCGTCGATACATGTTCCGATTGTGGCGTGCGGATTGTGCCCGTTGCCGCGAGGCTCGACAATCCGGCCGAAGTGGACGCATTGCTTTCGGATCTGGAACATCTTGTTCCCCGGATAGACATAATATTCAATAATGCGGCAATTCCGTGTCCATCGGGTTTTTGGTCTTCATCCAGTCAGGACTACCTGACCTGCTATACGGTCAATACCGTCGCTCCTATCACTATCTGCCATCGCTTTCTCCCCTCGATGATAAAACGCGGATATGGACGGGTAATAAATATCACCAGCAGTGTGCAAAAGAGACCTGAAACAATGGCCTATGCGTGCAGT
>JBEKXG010000706.1:0-3433 GCA_049512295.1 Syntrophobacteraceae bacterium | reverse complement strand
ATCTTGGTCTCTTTCTCTGAGATCCCTGCGCGCATGCCCTCGATAGTCTCGATAGCCTTTTCGTAATAAGAAACGGCTTCGAGGTCTTTTCCGAGCTTTGCGCTTACCTTGCCAAGTTTACACTGCGCTCCCCACAGGACATCCGGCGCGCCGATTTCAAGGCCGAGCTTAAGACTTTCCTTCAAGGATTCATATGCGTTTTCATACTTGCCTAGACTCGAATACACTGTTCCAATCCCGGTGAGATTAAGTGCGGCGCCCTCCAGATCCCCGGCCTCTTTATCGATTTTCAGCGACTCCTCGAAATAACTCAGCGCCTTGTCAAGCCGGCCGAAAGCCAAATACACGATCCCGATGCTTCCATAAGTCTTTCCGGCGCCGTTTATGTCCCCGATCTCTTTTTGAATGGCCAATGCCTCCTCATAATATTTGATCGCCTTTTCATTCTGTCCCAAAGACGAACACACATTTCCAATCTCTGCAAGGTCCCCTGCAATGTCTTTCCGGGCGCCGATCTCTTTATGTATTGCCAGGGCCTGCTCAAAATATCCGAGGGCTTTTTCGTACTGGCCGAGATACGAATAAACTATTCCGATCTCTGCAAGGTCCCCTGCGATATCCTGCCGGGCGCCGATCTCTTTATGTATTGCCAGCGCCTCGTCAAAGCGGCTGAGTGCGTTCTCATACCGGGCGAGATAGCAGTACACTATCCCGATTTCGGCAAGGTCCGCTCCGACCCCCTGACGGTTTGCGATTTCTTTGTCGATTGCCAGCGCTTGCTCGTGATAGCTGAGCGCCTTTTCATACCGGCCGATGCTCGAATATACAATTCCCGCCTCGTTAAGAGTCTCTGCGATGCTCTTCCGGTCTCCGGCCTCTCTCTTTATTGCCAGGGCTTCCTCATAATACTCGAGCGCTTTTTCATACTGGCTGAGATCGTAATGCGCTCTGCCCAGGAACAGGAGAATAACTCCCGTGGCTTGCCTGTTACCCGACTTCCTTGCCAGCTCGAGAGCTTCCCGGCCTTTTTCGATGGCCTTTGCGTAGTCGGATGCATTGTAAGCCTGGAGCGCTTCCCTGGACACGCTCCCCAAATCCTGCGCCGGCGCCTGATTGCAGCAAAACATAGCTGCAAAAAGAAATAAGCCGGCGGAAATTGTGCAAACAGCCCTTATCACCATGCGTGCTCCCTGTTCACTCTCGTTTTTGCCTGCCGAGCGAGGTGCCTTGTTCAGTCCATTTGGAAGGTCTGCCGCGACAACGGGGCTTCCGGCCTTCAAAACCTGTAGACTGCATTCAGGAAGAAAGTGGCCTGCGGCAGAGGTCAAAGTCAAGTATGATCGCTGGAGTTTCGGGCTTAAACCTCAAAAAAGGTCAAAACAGGCAAGCCCTCCATGCCAAGCGCATTGCGATTTGAATGTGCCCAACGCCTTCCGGCATCAGAGATCGCTTCAGCGGCTAAAGCCGAATTTATTCGCTGACGATTGGCCAACGGACGTTCCGTGTTTACCTTCACAGACGCATGACGGTGGAAAGCTCATTAAAAGAACCTCAAAAGAGGCCGATAATGGCCGATAATATCGACTTGAATAACGGGCGTGGTCAGGCGCCCGGTGACCCGAAACCTCAGACCGGTGGAAAACCTGCTCTTGGGAGAGCGAGTGCATACGCCCCCTTTAGAAACAAGATATTCCTGGAAATCTGGATTTCCAACGTCGCATCCAATGTCGGCACCTGGATGCAAAACACCGCTATGGCATGGCTCATGGCGACCATCGCCCCATCCGCCATAATGGTTTCACTCGTTCAAACCGCCTCGAGCTTCCCTGTTTTTCTGCTCGCCTTGCCCGCCGGGGCGCTCGCCGACGTGGCGGACCGCCGCCGAATTATAATCGCAACACAGATATGGATGGCCATAGCAGCGGCCTTGCTGGGAGTTCTCACTCTCTTTGATCTCATCTCTTCCTGGATGCTGCTCTTCCTCGTGCTGGTGATCAGCCTTGGTAATGCTGTGAACGCTCCTGCCTGGCAGGCGATCATTCCGGAACTCGTACCGCGTTCCGAAATCCGGCAGGCGGTGGCCCTGAACAGCGCAGGTTTCAATCTTGCACGTGCTGTAGGTCCGGCCCTTGGCGGTCTCGTGCTTGTCGCCATTGGAGCGGGGACGACATTTCTGATCAATGCTGCCTCGTTTCTGGGCGTAATATTCGTTCTTTTCCTCTGGAAGCGCCCTCTACGCGAGAGCGCCTTGCCGGCGGAACGCATTATGGGGGCGATGCGCACAGGCATCAGGTTCGTTCGGCACGCTCCTGCGCTTCAGGCCGTTTTCATAAGGGCCCTCCTCTTTGTTGTGTGCGCGAGTTCGCAGTCTGCGCTCCTTCCTCTATATGCCCGTGACCTCCTGAAGGCGGGACCGGGCGAGTACGGTCTGCTCCTCGGCTTTTTCGGGCTGGGGGCTGTAACGGCTGCCTCGGCTCTCCCCGTAATCGGCAGAAAAGTCGCCATAAACGCTCTTGCTCTGGTCACCACTTTGGTTTTTGCCGCATCGCTCAGTGTTATGGCCGTATTCCATATTTTCCCTATTGATTCTTTTGCGGTTTTTCTTTCCGGCTTTTGCTGGCTTGCATTGCTTTCGAATTTCAATAGCAGCGTGCAGTCTATCTCACCCGCCTGGGTGCGAGGAAGGTGTCTTGCCGTATATATGATGACCTTTTTCGGCGGCATGGCGCTGGGAAGCTTTTTGTGGGGCGCACTGGCCCACCGGATCGGAATTCCGGGCGCACTGCACGCTTCCGCGGCAAGCCTTGCCCTGGGGCTTCTCTCGGCTTTCCGGTTCAAGCTGATCAAGGGTGATCATCTTGACTTGACTCCTTCGCCCCGGTCTGTGCCGGCAGTAATCCTGGAACCCCAGCCGGAAGAAGGGCCTGTGATGGTAACGGTCGAGTACGTTATCGATCCGGATGACTGGAATGAGTTCAGAGCGGCAATGCGGAGGCTAAGGCGCGTGCGGCTTCGTGGAGGCGCTTTCCGGTGGGCGCTTTTCGTGGACCTTGCCGATCCCGGGATACGCCGCGAGATTTTTTTTGTGGAATCCTGGCTCGAACACCTCCGGCAGCATGAGCGCCAGACGGTCACCGACCGGGAGATCGTGGAGAGGGCAGCCTCATTCCATAAAGGAGAGTCGCGCCCCGTGGTCAGTCACTTGATAGCCATGCCTCTAACGAAAGACAGGGAAGAGATGGTGAAGCGGTAAGCGTGACGTGATGGTGACTCTAGTCGGTGTCCATCCGGAAACCCCGGATAAGAAGTCAACGCCCCGCGAGGTTTCTGTTCGGAAAGGAGGGATTTTCCGTTCTGGCTAGGAAATCGAGGGGTTGCGCGGAGGCGTACTTGGGTACCGCCTCGCGGAGCGTCGAGATTGATTGACACCGCC
>JBEKXG010000705.1:0-3065 GCA_049512295.1 Syntrophobacteraceae bacterium | reverse complement strand
CGACCAAGGAGGGCGGACATAGCGCCGGTCTGGGTCTGTCTGTCGTTTACGGCATCATGCTGAAACACCAGGGGAAAGTGGAGGTCGAATCCGAGCTGGGGCGAGGAACGACATTCATCCTCATATTGCCCCGACAGCTAAAACCGGAGAAAGAAGAGGAATTCCGGTAGAGCAAGCGAACACAAAGAGACGCGATGGCTTGGGTGGACGAGGCGGTAGAGTTCTACAAAGCTGTAGGAAAGAGGATCGCTTTGAGCGAGTTCACAAACCCCAAAGGACGGTTTGCCGCTGGCGAGATGTATATCTACGCGCTTGATTTTAAAGGGACCATGCTGGCCCATGGAGCCAATGAAAGATTTGTGGGTGAGGATTTTATTGACGTAAAGGATCCGCAAGGAAAGACTTTTGTCAAAGAGATCATCAAAGTCGCAACGCAGAATGGAAACGGTTGGGTGGAATACAAGTGGTACGACCGGGAAACCAAAGAGACGCTGTCAAAAGCCGTGTATTTTCAGAAAGTCGATGACGTGATCATTTGCAGCGGCGTCTACAGGCAATAAAGCGAAGGCTGGTGGCGGTAAGCATATTGCGCCTTTATCTATTCCTGTCTTCTTCCGAATTTGTGATCGCAGGTTTTCCGGTCGGTCGGTTTGCGAAACGCTTTGGAATATGCCGGAGATTGAGAAAAAATGACAGATCAGGTGTCAATGCTCATTGTGGACGATGAGCCGTCGGTGCGCGACTCTCTCAAGCACTGGTTCGCCCCGGAGGGCTACCGTGTGGAGACAGCGGCTGGAGCGATGGAAGCTCTGGACAAAATGCGCGATTCAAGCTTTGACATCGTGCTGCTCGACATCAAGATGCCGGGAATGGACGGGATCGAGCTTCAACAGCGTTTGAAGGAAATAGACAGCCAACTCGCCATCATAATAATGACGGCCTACGCCACGGTGGGTACCGCCGTACAGGCTTTGAAGCAGGGCGCCTACGACTATATAACCAAACCGATCGACCCGGACGACCTGAGCAGACTCATTCGCAACGCGGTCGTACAGCGCCGGCTCATCCGCGAAAACCTCAGCCTGAAGGAAGAAATCCAGTCACTCATCTCCGTTGACCAGATCGTCGGGGAAAGCCGGCAGACGCAGGAGATAATCAAACTGATTCAGACCGTCGCCCGGACGGACGTTACCGTGATGATCCAGGGCGCTTCCGGCACCGGCAAGGAGCTTGTCGCCAGGGCCATCCACCTTAACAGCAAGCGCAAGTATTTCCCGCTGATCACAATCAATTGCGGCGCCTTGACCGACACGCTGGTGGAGAGCGAGCTTTTCGGCCACGAGCGTGGCGCCTTCACCGGCGCTCAGTATCGACGCAAGGGCAAGCTCGAACTGGCGCACAAAGGCGCCATTTTCTTCGACGAAATAGGCAACATCGGCCCAAAGACTCAGATGGATTTGCTGCGCGTCATCGAAACAAAGCGATTCACGCGGCTCGGCGGCAACCAGGTCGTCGAAGTTGACTTCCGGATCATCTCTGCGACAAATAGGAACCTGGAAGATGCGGTCAAGGACGGGACGTTCAGAGAAGACCTGTACTACCGCTTGAACGTCTTCAACATCCAGTTGCCCTCTCTCAAAGAAAGAGCTGTCGACATCCCGCTGCTGACGAACCATTTTGTGCGCAAGTTCGCCACGGCTATGAACAAGCCCTTCACAGGCGTTGACCCTCAGACCATGGAATGGCTGAAGCAACAACCCTGGCCCGGAAACGTCAGGGAGTTCCAGAACGCGATAGAAAGAGCCGTAGTGGTGGGGAAGCCTCCCTTGATCACCATGGAGGACCTTCCCTGCCCTATCGACTGGCGTACGCCGCCGGATGCCGATCTGGTGCTGCCCCTTGCGGAAATCGAAAAGCGCCACATCCAGTTAGCCTTAGACAAGACCGGGGGAAACGTGTCGATGGCTGCGCAGTTGCTCGAGGTTGACAGGGCCACGGTTTACAACAAAATCAAGAAATACTGCCTGAACTACTAGAATCTTGAGATTCGGATTGGTCTTTTCCAGTTCGGCGAGTTCCATCTGCAGTTGATATTCACCAATTCAGAATATTCATAATGATGCTGCTGGTTACTATCGACTTCACTGGTAAGCGGGAAATAGAGCGCCTGCGCAATAGACTCGAAGCCCGATTTCATACAAAAGTGGACGTTTCGCGGTGTGAGTTCGATTCTTGCGCTTTCCTTGACCTTCACAGGAACCAGTACAGCTCTTCTGCCATTATCGAACGGTTGGAAGAGAATCTCCCGACGGCGGCTTCCAAGGTGCTTGCCGTTACCGGATTGGACTTGTATATTCCCGTCCTGACCTTCGTTTTCGGTGAGGCGCGCTTAAACGGCCGATGCGCCGTTGTCAGTTCTTACCGCCTGGATAACAAATTTTACGGTCTGCCCGACAATCCCGCGCTTCTGCAGGAACGCCTCCTCAAAGAAGCCATCCATGAGTTGGGCCACACCTACGGTCTCTTCCACTGTCACAATCCGGAATGCGTCATGAAATCGTCGACATACGTGGAAGAAATCGATTTCAAGAGCAGCCGGTTTTGTGATAAATGTTCGGAGAAATTAGTGAAATAAGCCTCACGCCAGCCATCTCGCCGAAGATCTCAGCGGGGTTATAGGGCAAACCTCGTGAGATAGCCTTATCAACTGCATGTCTATCAATTGCGGTGGGCGCTCGCGGGACGCCTTGCGTGTTCAGGCTTTTTCCGCTTCCGCCTCCCACAGCTCCTGCAGGGTATTGGCTCCAACTGCAGGCATGTCTGTCGTCATCACCGGCAACCGGTTGACCAACCACCTGAACAGCCAGATTCCCATCGTCACCAGGGCCGCGGAAACCGTCACTTCCATCCAGCTTGGCGTGTAGTGAGGGCTGTTTTGCCAGTTCATCGCAATCATCGACACGTTAAACCGGTTGAAGAGTATCCCGATCACACGGTCCAGACCCCGGTTATCCTCACCACTCTTACATTGCGTGTCCTCACCCCGAACACATACATAGCGCACG
>JBEKXG010000704.1:0-5232 GCA_049512295.1 Syntrophobacteraceae bacterium | reverse complement strand
GCAGCAGCGGGTGCGAATGGCGGGGGGGACCTTTGAAATTTCGAGCGCGGAAGGCATGGGCACATCTGTTACGTTCACCATTCCTGTAACCAGGGGAGCTTAGACTATGCAGCCATATAGAGTTCTCATCGCGGAGGACCATGTTTTGATCCGGCAAATGATCAGGAATACCCTCGAGAAACTGCCCTCGATCCAAGTGGTGGGAGAAGTGGCCGATGGGCTCGAGTTGCTTGAGCATTTGGAACGATCAACTCCCGATATGATCCTGCTCGATATCACCATGCCGGGTATGCAGGGCTTGGCGGTGCTGCCAATAGTCAAAAGGCGGTTCCCCCCGGTAAAAGTTTTGATTCTGACCATGCACAAATCCAACCAGCATATTGCCTGTGCTTTTGAGGCCGGGGCGGACGGTTATCTCTTGAAGGAAAACACGCTAACAGAACTTGTTTCGGCAATCGAAAAGATTAGGCATGGAGAAAGCTACGTCTCCGATCTGGTTTTGACCAGGGTGGCGGAAATGTTGCGGCAGAAGCACTCACCAGTCGAGACTGAATCATCAAAAGCTCTGACCAACAGGGAAAGAGAGATTTTACAACATGTCTTGGAAGGAAAATCCTCCAAAGAAATTGCCCAGCTCTTATCTGTCAGCATTATTACAGTCTACAACTACCGTTCCAGCATCAAGAATAAATTGGGGATCAGAACAAACATTGACTTATTTAAGTATGGGATTAAACACGGATATATTCAATCCGATCAATAAGGCGTTTTCGATACCTTAGCTCGGCGATCTGCTCGCTCCATCCATGGCCTGCGCGCCATCTCCCCTGGTAGATTCTACTAGTGGCAAGAGCAAAAACTACCATGAGCCTTGTATTCCAGCTAGATGCGAAATAACTTCTTCCCTGCATTTTATTACATACTTTCACTTATTTTCAACAACGATGTGTTGAAATATTTTAAGCATACCATATTGCTTGTTATTGATTCTTCGCTTGCAATAAGTATTATATCCTCACTTTGCGCCGGTTTCGATTTCACGGCGGGCAGGCCGTGAATGTTCCCCCCGGAACCATAAATCCTTGAATTTAAAGGCTTGGGAAGGATTCCTGACGATAAAGAATCGACTGGCTGAGAGGTTGGTTGACCAAGTAGTCAGGACCG
This sequence comes from Syntrophobacteraceae bacterium, assembly GCA_049512295.1. Taxonomy (GTDB): domain Bacteria; phylum Desulfobacterota; class Syntrophobacteria; order Syntrophobacterales; family Syntrophobacteraceae; genus SbD1. The sequence goes on along the minus strand of JBEKXG010000704.1, from coordinate 4,068 downwards.
ATGAAAAGGGTGGTGGGACGTATCGCAGCGTAACCCGCCACACATTTTCAAACCGAAACGTTGTAACCTGAAAGGAGGAGAGCCGGAAGACACAAGGGAATCACCTGTTCGCCTGAAAGAGAATAAGGTTTCATCGATCAGTAAACCGTCAACAAAGTCAAAAGGGGAGATAAATGAATAGGCGAAGATTTTTAACATTTATGAGTTTGCTGTTGGCAGTGGCTGCCCTTTTCTTTGTGATTGAGCAGAGTCAAGCCCAAGTTGTTGCCCCGCCGCAGTTGGTCCCGGGTGTTAACTACACGATCCCCAATTACAATCTCAGCCCGATTGTGCGGAAGTTTGTGGACTCGCTTCCGGGGGTGGGGGCCGCTGGTGCAAACAACCTCGGCAATTACATTCCGCTTGCCGTTCCCATGGCGACCCTGCCTGCCGGCGTGCCTAGCGGCGCCGATTACTACGAAATCGCGGTAGTAGACTATACGCAGCAGATGCATTCGGATTTGCCGGGTCCGTGTACTACGTCGGCGCTCGGCGTCACTACATGCGGCGGAGCCACGGCCGGCACCGAGTTGCGCGGATATGTGCAGATCTACCCGCCGGGGACTGCTGTGCCAGCCGGCGCAGTTGCACTGAAGAATCCGGACGGCACGGCCGTCACCTATAACGGCGCACAGGTCTACGGCTACGACAAGCCCCGCTACATGGGGCCTCTGATCAAGGCCACCAGGGGCAAAGCTGTGCGAATCAAGTTCTATAACCTGCTGCGCACAACGGCCACGGGCGGCAGCCTCTTCCTTCCGGTCGACACTACCATCATGGGGGCAGGCATGGGGCCGCCCAGCGCCGCCCATCCCAAAGGGGCCATGTACTCGAGTAACCGCGCCGTGCTCCACCTTCACGGCGGCGACACCGCGTGGATCAGCGACGGGACCCCCAACCAGTGGATCACGCCTTTTGGCGAAACCGCAGACCCTGTTTATGCGAAGGGCGTGTCCCATAAGGATGTCCCTGATATGCCCGTGCCGCCCAGCGGAACGGCGACAGTATATTACACGAACGCGATTTCCGGCCGGTTGATGTTCTATCACGATCATGCTTACGGTACGACCCGGCAAGACGCCTATGCCGGTGAGGCCGCCGGCTATCTGCTGACCGACCCGTCTGAGGAAGGGCTGACCACGACCTTTGTCACAAGCCATGGCGGGCTAGATATCCCCTTGATTATCCAGGACAAGTCCTTCGTGAACGTTGCCAACCCCATGCCTCCGGGTTACACTGACAGTGTGCCGCCTTACAACACTCTCTACAGCACCCTGCAGACAGACCCCTTATGGAGTAATACTGCGTTGAACCCTGACGCTGCCACCTGGGCCCAAAAAAACGGCAGCCTCTGGTTTCCCCATATCTACATGCCGAACCAGAACCCCAATGACCCGAGCGGAGCAAACGCGATGGGCCGATGGGACTACGGGGCTTGGTTCTGGCCCATCTTCCCCGTGGTTGGTAACGTACCGCTGACCTCTGCAGTACCGGAAGCCTTCGTGGACACGCCGGTAGTAAACGGTCAGGCTTACCCGTACCTAAATGTGATCCCCACAACGTACCGGTTCCGCATCCTGAACGCCTGCAACGACCGCTTTCTCAACCTGCAGCTCTACGTGGCCTCCAGCATCGTCAGCAGCATTACCGTTACGAATGGAGGCCGTGGTTACACAGTTGCTCCTTCTGTGACTATCACTCCCGCAGCGGGTGATCTCACCGGCAAAGGCGCCTCTGCGGTGGCTACAGTGGACCTGACTCTCGGGAGCCCTACCTACGGTCATGTAACCGGTATCACCATGCAGACTGTGGGGAGCGACTACTCAGCGGTTCCTACCGTTACTATCGGTCCACCGCCTGCCGGCGGAACGGGCGCAATGGCTTCAGCCAAGCTCTTCACCTCTCTGACCCCGGCAATACCGCACTCGGAAGTGGGCATGGTTCCGGCCAGCAAGTCGTTTCCCGTTGCGTGGCCGGCGCCCTGGGTCGCCAACGATACCCCCGGCTTGACTCCGGACATCCTGGATAGCAGACCCGGCGGAGTGCCCGATCCCTCCAATATGGGACCCTCGTTCATCCATTTCGGGATGGAGGGAGGACTCGCGAATCATGCGGTACCACTCTTTAACACGCCTGTCGGCTACGAGCAGAACAAGCGCAGCGTAACGGTCCTGAACGTGATCGAGCACACGGAGTACCTGGGACCGGCTGAGCGGGCGGAAGTCATGGTCGACTTCTCCGCGTATGCGGGCAAGACGATCATCCTTTACAATGACGCGCCCGCACCTCTGCCGGGCGAGGACGTACGCAACAGCTATTACACGGACAGCGTGGACAAATCGTTTCAGGGCGGAGCACCCCGCACGCAGGCCGGCTTCGGCCCCAATACCCGGACGATTATGCAGTTCCGGGTGAACACCGCTAAGCCTCAACCTGCTCTCAACGTAACTGCGCTGGACACGGCTGTGAATGCCGCCTTTACTGCTACACAGCCTCCGCTCATCGTAGCTCCCAATGTTTATTCCCGAATCTCGGACACCTCCTTTGTCACAAACCCACCGGTTGGGGGGGTAGCGGTTGGCAGTCTTTTCCTCCAGACCGGCGGTACGGGGTATAAGTCCGTACCCAAAGTCACAGTTCTCGGCGGCGGCGGTACCGGCGCCGTGGCCTATGCAACATTGACAAACGGTGTGGTTACCGGCGTAACTCTTACCAAAGGTGGTTCGGGTTACACATCCATTCCGGCAGTCCAATTCACAGGCGGCACTCCTACCACGCCCGCTGAAGCCGTGGCGGATCTTGCCGGGTCGGTGCCTTTGCTGCCGAAGACCATTCAGGAGCTGTTCGACCCCCTGGGGCGGATGAACGCCACGCTAGGAGTCGAGATAGCGCGCACCTCGGCGACGACCCAGACGACGATCCCTTACGGCTACATCGATCCGGAGACCGAGATTATCCCTAACGGCGGCACCCAGCTCTGGAAGATCACGCACAACGGTGTCGATACCCACTCCATCCACTTCCACCTCTTCAACGTGCAGGTGGTCAACCGGATCGGCTGGGACGGCATGATCAAGCCGCCATGGCCGGAAGAGATGGGCTGGAAGGAGAGCGTCAAGATGAACCCGCTGGAGGACATCGTCGTAGCTCTCACTGCGAAGGTCCCAACGCTCCCCGCCGCCTTCGGTAGGCTTCCCGACAACGTTCGACTGTTTAATACAGCGATGCCGGCCGGCTCAACGGTGGGGTTTTTCGGCGTTGACCCGAGTGGAAATCCGGTCGCCGTCTCGAACCAGTTGGCCAACTTCGGCCACGAGTACGTCTGGCACTGTCACCTGCTGGGCCACGAAGAAAACGACATGATGCGATCAATCGCTCTGGCAGTGGCGCCGCCCGCGCCCTCCGGCCTGAAGGGCACCTTCGGCCCGGGAGGTAATGGGACGCTGACCTGGACGAACAATCACACGGCGACCAAATACACCGGCATACAGCTCCAGAGGGCGTCTGATGCCCTTTTCACACAGCAGGTTTTAACCTTCAACCTTGGAAATGTTACAAGTTACGTGGACAAGGCCTTCTCGGCGAAGGGCACCTATTACTACAGGGTGGCCGCAACCGATACGGTCGGAAGCGGTGTGGCAGGGTATCCGTCCGTAATGGCGGTTTCCAGCTACTCACCGACGTTCATTACTGCCGCAACTGCCGGCCATGCCGGAGTGCCAACGGCCGTTGTGTCCCTGAACTCGCCTTATCAGACGGCCGCGTTAACTCCGGTTGTCCTTACATGGTCAGTCACGGCAGGGGGCGGTCAAACTGGCTTTACCGTCCAGCGGGCGACCAATGCCGCCTTCACTGCCGGCCGGGTAAATTACATTGCCGGTAATGTCCTGACCTACAGCAATACCACAGCTAAGGCCGGCACTACCTACTATTACCGAGTCGTCCCAACTGATGCGTCGGGTGCCGGTACGCCGTCAAACATCGTATCGCTTACAGCGTTCTAGCCAATGTTGATCGATGGGGGGGAGG
>JBEKXG010000703.1:0-2986 GCA_049512295.1 Syntrophobacteraceae bacterium | reverse complement strand
GGACAACGAAAGAGAACTAGAGTAATCGAGGCTGGGAAACCATAAGAAAAAGGTGGACTAGCCGATGAGTGATCAAGAATGGAGGGGAAGTCCGGAAGATAGCCGTCTGTATAGTAGGGTGCGTGCAGAGAAACAGAAATTTGTGCTGGCCCAGTATGAACGGCTTCGGGCCTTTCTGGATGAGCGGGGTAGGAGGCTGTGGGCGGCCAATGAGGCGATCGGGTTCGGGAAAGGTGGAATTCGCGCAGTAGCCGAGGCGTTGGGGATGAGTCCCGTGACAATAATTGCAGGGGCAAAGGAGTTAAAGGAAGAGGGCTGCAAGCAGTCCGATCTAATGGCAAGGCGACAGCGCCGCTCGGGGGGAGGCAGAAAAAGCCTTGTTAGCAAGCAGTGGAGACCCCATGGCTCCTTTGAAATGGACCTCTAAGAGTCTGAAGAAAATTCAAGAGGAGTTGGGCCGGGCCGGGTATAAGGCAAGCCCTGACAGCATCAGCAAGATTCTTCAAGAGCAACTGGGATATACGCTGCAGGGGCTGAAGAAAACGAGGGAGGGTTCATCACATGAGGATCGCAACGCTCAATTCGAACATCTGAATCAGAAGTGCAAGGATTTCCAAGATCGTCGGCAACCGGTAATCTCGGTTGACGCCAAAAAGAAAGAATTAGTGGGTGACTTCAAGAACACAGGGCGGGAGTGGCAACCGAAGGGACAACCGGAAGAGGTGCGTAGCCACGATTTGTGGGAATTGATCATGATACGGCTCAATTTGCAGTCCAGTCCATCGGTTCTTGGTGGAACCAGATGGGCCGACTGACCTACCCGGACGCCACGGAACTGCTGATTACCGCCGATGCCGGCGGCAGCAACGGATATCGGACCCGTTTGTGGAAACGTGAACTGCAGCGACTGGCGGAGGAAACGGGGTCCACTATAAGCGTGTGTCACCTGCCCCCGGGAACGAGCAAATGGAACAAAATCGAGCATCGCATGTTTTGCCATATCTCGCAGAACTGGCGAGGGAGGCCACTGATCAGCCTTGAGACCGTTGTCAACCTTATAGCCAACACCCAGACGAGCAAAGGGTTAACTATTCAGTCGGCGCTTGACCAAAGCACTTATGAGAAGGGCATCAAAATCTCGGATGAGGAAATGGCCGGAATCTGTATCAGCCCAGATGATTTCCACGGATAATGGAACTACTCTGTCCACCCACGGAAAGCTGACGTAAAATAAAATCGTTATAGTTTATTTATCGATGGACCCTAAAGGGCAGTGCGTCCCCAAGGAGAGTATCTTTGTCGTGGTTTCCGTATTTCCGAATATCCGCAAGACGCCCACTGTGATGGCTGAGCTACCGCCCCAGGCCCGCACCATATTCAAGTCCATGTATGGTTCTATATTATTTTGCTCCAGCCTTGAGAAGCAGTTCCTTTACCTCTTGGTGGCCTTTCTTAGAAGCAGTACTCAGAGCGGTTTCGCCGTCATTGGCAGCGGCATTGACATCGGCACCCTTGGCGAGCAGCAGCTTCACAACCTCGAGGTTGTCATCGTGGGAGGCGACCATCAACGCGGTTGCGCCTTTATTGTCCTTGGCATTGACATCGGCACCCTTGGCGAGCAACGCCTGCACGATCTCAGGGTGGTCAGCTTGGGAGGCAATAATCAACGCGGTTGAGCCATCATTGTCCTTGGCATTGACATCGGCACTCTTGTCGAGCAATGCCTGCACGATCTCAGGGTGGCCATTCGAGGAGGCAGCCATCAACGCGGTTGCGCCGTTATTATTCTTGACATTGACATCGGCACTCTTTTCGAGCAAGGCCTGCACGATCTCTCTGTGGCCCTGCAACGAGGCAGCTATCAACGCGGTTGCGCCGTTATTGTTCTTGGCATTGACTTCGGCACCCTTGGCGAGCAAGGCCTGCACGATCTCTCGGTGGCCCTGCAAGGAGGCTGCCATCAACGCAGTTAAGCCTTTATCGCTCTTGGCATTGACCTCTGCCCCCTTGTCTAAAAGGCTTTTGATCTCAGGCAGATCGCCACGCTTTGCTGCTTCGATCAAATCTTCATTAACTCCAGCGATGGCAACAGTTGCCCACAGAGTTGCGACGACTATCAACGAAGCCGCCATTCTCACCTTATGGGCCGCCAGTAAGCTTGTCTTGAAAATCATTTCTTTTCTCCCTTCCTGGGTGAGGAGCGAAAAAATGCTGGCGCTTCTGGTGACATGTTCCGTCATGCGCCAGTGAAGCCTTGACGACAAATGAGATCTCAGACCGTCAACGTGGATTTAAAGCACCGTTCCCCTCGTTATTATAATACATGCCATTCAAGTGGGGGGAGAACTAAAATAGGCAATTCTAGAGAATTTAAGAAACTTCACGAATCTCTCCTATCCGGCGTTCTGGAGGAACCCGTCTCTCCGGTTAACAAATTCAGATCATACTCGTTATGCTAGGACTGCAAACGCCATGGAGCAGCCGCCTGGAACCATTCCTCTGGAAGCTATGGGTCCGAAGATTGCCCAGCTTTTTGTCAGGGCTTTCAGTCGAACCGGTAACAACTTCAGACGGCCTGACGCTAAAGAGTGGATTGATGCGTTGGAAACCCTGAAATCCGATCTTCAGGTCTGTGCGCGAGCGAGTTGGCACCAATATCCAAGGTTTCAGGCTTCTTGTCCTTGGTGTGCTATTGAGATACAAACAGGTGTGCGGTTGTTCGGGCAACGGATCGTTGCGATTAGCCAAACGGGATCAGTTGATCTTGCTACTCTCTGGGGGGCTATCGCAGCGGTTGCCGACCCTGGCCCAGACCCATCACTTCCGTCTGAGCGCCCATGGCACCCGCCTCAGGGCGTTGATATGCCAAGCAGACTTCTGAAGGCATTCATGATGGTGCTAAGCCTTGCTTTCATATTCGCCGGGCTGGTGGCGTGCAATGCCATGGCGAAGAAGGGAGGTGAGTTGGCCGCTTTGATCTTTTACG
>JBEKXG010000702.1:0-4154 GCA_049512295.1 Syntrophobacteraceae bacterium | reverse complement strand
TTCCGAAAAACTCGATAAACCTCGCAACAAGGTCAGGTGTTCCAAGTGCAAGAATATATTCACGGTGGAACAGCCCGATGAAGACGGTCTCATCCATATCGAAATTTCGGATGAGGAAAGCGCCTTCATTCCGGGAACCGTTCCCGAGCAGATTGGCGGGGCCGCTGGTCCGGAAGTGAAGAAAAAGTGGTCTTTAGGGAAAACGGTTTTGTTTGCCGGAGTTGCCGTCGTATTGATGTTTGCCATGCTTGCGCTTTTTTTGTGGCCTGGCAGTCCGCTTCTGGTTTCCACCGGCAAAAGAACTCTCAAAGAACCTACCCAGCCTGTTGTAACGATCATGGACAGCGTTCAGGCTTACTACCTGGAAAATGTACACTCAGGGCAGGTGCTCGTAATCGAGGGGGAAGTGCTGAACGAATCCAGCAGACCCATCAGCTTCGTGATGATCGAAGGGAAGTTGTACAATAACAACGATACCGTGGCACAGATCCAGCGATGCTATGTGGGCAATTCTCTCACGCGTAAGGAAATAGCTAACCTCAAACTCTCCGAAATCCAGGAAAAAATAATGTACCGGGAGGGCAAAAACCTGAAAGACGTCAGGATCCCTCCGGCCGGGAAGGTGTCTTTTATGGTCGTTTTCCATAATCTTCCCGAGATGAGCACCCTCAGTAACTATAGTGTAAATGTTATCAGTTCGAAATTCGATTGATTGACAGCGCTTTTCAAACTCCTTTCTCGTTTTTGAGCCAACTTATTGAAGTAACGAAAAGAATTGACAAACGCCCTGTTTGAGTGTAAAAAGGCGCTTATCCAAGGTCCTGAAAAGAATACGTAAAATCATTTTCGAGAGGCGTTTGAATCATGCTGGATGTGAAATTCGTCCGAGAAAACATCGAACTTGTGCGCCGGATGCTGACAAACCGCGGGTCGGACCTGGACCTTCAGCCCCTTCTGGAACTCGATGAAGCAAGGCGGCGCATTCTGGTCGATGTGGAGCAGAAGAAACACAGTCGTAATATTGCGTCTGAGGAAATAGCCAAGCTGAAGAAAGATAAAAAAGAGGCCTCGAGCCTTGTTGAGGAAATGAGGGAACTGGGACGGGAAATCAAAGTTCTCGATCAGCAACTGGCCGAAGTGGAACAGGAATTCAGGGATTTTCTCCTCATCATTCCTAATGTGCCGCACAGCTCGGTGCCTGTTGGAAAGGACGAGAAGGACAACCAGGAAATTCTGAGCTGGGGCGAAAAACCCGCTTTCGATTTCAAGCCTAAGCCTCACTGGGAAATCGGTGAGGATCTGGGAATACTTGATTTCGAACGTGGCGCAAAAATCACCGGGGCGCGCTTTACGCTCTCTTGGGGTGCCGGTTCTGCGCTGGAGCGCGCTTTGATCTCCTTCATGCTTGACGTTCATACAAGGCGTCACGGCTATACCGAGGTCCTTCCGCCATTCATGGTGAACAGCGCCAGCATGAGGGGAACCGGACAACTCCCCAAGTTCAAGGAGGACCTGTTCAAGCTCGATGGCTGGGACTACTGGCTGATTCCGACCGCCGAAGTACCCGTTACGAATATTCACAGCGACGAGATTCTCGAGGAGTCCGATCTGCCCAGGTACTATACGGCATATACCCCCTGCTTCCGCTCCGAAGCCGGTTCTCACGGCAAAGACACCCGCGGCCTGATCCGCCAGCACCAGTTCAACAAGGTTGAACTCGTCAAATTCACCAGGCCGGAGGATTCATACTCCGAGCTTGAAAAACTTCTTAAGAACGCCGAAACAATTCTTCAGGAACTGGGAATCCACTACCGTGTCATCGTGCTTTGCACGGGCGACATGGGTTTTTCCGCATCCAAGACATACGATATCGAGACATGGCTCCCGGGCCAGGACACATATCGGGAAATCTCATCTTGCAGCAACTTTGAGGATTTTCAGTCAAGGCGCGCCAATATCCGTTTTCGAAGAAAGGGTCGAAGCCGCACCGACCTGGTTCATACGCTGAACGGGTCGGGGCTTGCGGTTGGCAGAACTCTTGTGGCGATTTTGGAAAACTGCCAGCAGGAGGACGGAACTGTCGTTATTCCTGAAGTTTTACGTTCATATATGGGAAATATGAAGGTGATTGAGAAACTACGTTGATTTACCTTTTTAAGGAGTTCCTGTCATGACTAAGAGTGAGTTGATCGAGACGTTGGCCAAGGCTGAGGGGATTACGTTGAAGGCCGCAGAAACAGCGGTCAACGTAACGTTTCAGAGCATGGAACAGTCGCTCATCCGATCCGAGCGCTTGGAAATCCGCGGGTTCGGCAGTTTCAAGGTGAAAGACTACGAGGGATATAAGGGCAGAAACCCAAAAACGGGCGAACTGATCGAAGTCTCGTCAAAGAAATTGCCCTTCTTTAAGGTAGGTAAGGAACTCAAGGAAAGGGTAAACGGAGCGGCGGAAGATGCCGAAGTTCCGTTGAAAGTGAAGTAGAAACCGGATGTCTCGCGGATCGTGGAGTTTTTATCCGGTATCCAGTACCCGGAAGGGTTTTTTCCGTCATTGTCTGACGAAAATCAAATAAATATTGAATCCGACAAGCGCTACAGCCCCGCCCAGGAAAATAAACAAATCGTGTAATTCCAAAGTTTCACTGGCGGGCGATAAGGTCTTTTGAACCAGGAGCAGAAAAAGAAAGAACGAGGTGATGGCGGCGATTGTTTTATATTTCTTCGTCCAGAGCAGGTAAATCAGAAGCGGCAGGACGATAAGCCATGTATAAGCGCTTCTGACAATATGGCTCCATTCAAGCTTGCGCATAGCTTCAAGCAGGGTGGGGAAGTCATGTGTCGCCAGGAAATCATATATGTAATTCAGGACTTTGCTCACTGGATCTCCTCTCACACGGAGTTGCATTCAAGATGATCACAAGGCGGCGAGGAGGAGACGACGCAGGCGTACACCATAGTACGTCGAGGGGCCGCCCTCAGAAAAGATCGGGCGCGGACTGGACGCATTGCCTGAAACTCCTGCGTGTAGCGGAGACCCGCAACGAAGTGAGGGTCCGACGACGAAGCCAACACAGTGAGCGCTTGAATGCGGCTTCGTATCAGTGGGTGATCATAAATCTGTCAAAATCACCGGTATAGACTTCCTCCAGTACCTTCACTCTGTCGACCCGGCCCAGCGGGCTTCCCTCGCGGCACCACTCGATCATCTTCTCCACCTTGTCCGCATCGCCTTCGAAAACGGCTTCCACTCTGCCATCAGGCAGGTTTCGAATCCAGCCCCCAATACCGGTCAGTTCCGCGGCCTCACGGGCATAAGCCCGGAAGAAAACGCCCTGGACCCTTCCCGTTATCCAGACGTGCACCCGGCGCTTTTTCATTTTGGCCTCCGCAGGAAGAGTCTACTCATTGAGCGTTCCGATGAATTCATCTTCGTTCAATATCCGTACTCCCAACTTCTCAGCTTTGGCCAGTTTGGAGCCGGCGTCCCCACCTGCAACGACCACATCCGTTTTCTTGCTGACGCTGTCCGTAACCCGTGCGCCTTTCGCCGCGACTTTCTCCCCCGCCTCCTGCCGGGTCATGGAAGATAGAACTCCGGTGAAAACGACCGTCTTCCCAGCCCAGAAACCGCTCTGGGGCGGGTGGGAGGGCTGAGGGTCAATTGCTATTTCGAGACTCAGCAGATCGTCTACCAGCCTGCTGTTCTCCGGGTTTGAAAAGTAAGTCGTTACAGCAGCGGCAACTTTTTCTCCGATGCCCTGAATCTGCTGCAGTTGCCCGGCTGTGGCCGAACGGACCGCCTCGATAGAGCCGAAACCGGTTGCGAGAAGATCGGCAACGAAGGTCCCCACATGGCTTACTCCGAGCGCGTACAGAAATCTGGAAAGCGTAGTGTGTTTGCTTCCCTCGATTGCATCAAGCAAATTTCGGGCCGATTTGTTCCCGAACCCGGCAAGATTTTCAAGGTCTTTCATTTCGAGCCTGTAGAGGTCCGAAACGGTTCGGATGATCCCTTCGTCGACGAACCGCGACACTATCCGATCCCCGAGCCCGTCAATGTTCATGGCGTCACGGCTTGCAAAATGCACTATTGAACCCTTGATTTGAGCGGGGCAGTTGCGGTTTACGCACCTGTGGAAAGCCTCATCGGGCAG
>JBEKXG010000701.1:0-3431 GCA_049512295.1 Syntrophobacteraceae bacterium | reverse complement strand
GCTGCCAGTGTTCGAACACCCTGTGATCGCCGCGACGAGCACGGCGCCAAAGAGAATCCTCTTCATGAAACTCAGCTCCTTTTCGATGTTGCAGGCTGACCGCTCGGGCCTCACGCCCGGGGACCAAGCGCCGCTGTCAGACCTTACCTGAAGAGCGCGGCCACCTGTGGCCAGATCTCGTAGGCATAGCAAGCCGCGAGCGCGACGTGGCACGATCGCACCGGCCGGACGAGGCGCCAGGTGGGGACGGTCAGTGGGGGCGGCACTCTCCCACTCGCTGATGAGATGATAAGAAATTGCTTTTGGAAAATTTTTGAATAGAAGATCCTCCGGCGGCTGTCAAGAACATATTTCGTCCCAATTTTGCCAAAGTGTGACAAAAACGGTCATTGGATGTCACTGTAGGGCGGCTGAGTGGCGAGCATGCCGGATGGAATTTGTTTTCAGGCAGGTTCACCCGCTTGCGGAGACCTTGCTGGAGGGTCTTTGCCGCGACTTGAGGGCGAACTCCTCCTGTGGGCACTGTTAGTGGCCGTCTTCAGTGCAGTAATTTAGTGGACCATGATGGCGGGCTCTTCATACGTGGGCCAGCCGTCGTCAAATACCTCCCCAACAACTGGCCCGGGAGCAGGTACTTTCGGTTTTCTCAAATCAGGAGCGGGGTGTGGTTTCCACGGCCCCAGATGTTCCAGGATCTTGTGGATAACATCCGGATCATTGATGAGACGGATGATTTTCATCTCATGGCCGCACTGAATTATGAAGGTAACGATAGCTGCCTTGATCACTGAACGATCAGCGGCCAAAAATCTCAGGATAGCAAAAGCATATCGCCAACAGTCGGCCCCCACTCACAAGGTTCGGGAGATGTTAAGCTATCCACACTTTTCATCTTGACAGAGATTAATGCCAACACTCAGGGTTTGGGCAGCGCACCCTGGCTAAGTAAGACTTCGGCCTCCCTCAGTTTCCCGATAATCTGCTCGGAGGTAAATGTTTTCCTCTTCATCGCTGCCTCCCTTTCCTTCTTGAGTACACATTCTAACTTAACGCTTGGACTCATTTTTGGGGGGCAGGTCACTGACCCCGATGTCCTTTTTGGGAGCCAGGACCGTTGCGAAAAAGGGCTATTTTGGCTTCGGATTGAGGTCGAAGATGAAATTCTCGGGGGCGCTAGGCGGATAGAAAAGTCCGTCGAACCGAAAAACGCTGCCGGGGATGAAGGCTTCTTTTAGCGCCTTACCGGCCACTTCGTTGGCAATCGGCGGCAGCGGCTTGGCGGGAACGCTGGGATGCGCACCCAGCTGTACGGGTTTGAAGCGCAGGCCGCCGCGATGGCCCTTGACCTTCAGTTCGCCCCCGACGATCTGGAAATCGGAGTCGTAGCTCAGGAACCACTCGACGTGGGCAAAATGCACAATCTTGCCCGTGGGGTCCTGTCCGACGAATGTACTTATGGCGTGACGCTCGTCATCAAGCCGGAACAGCGTGTTGAGATGGCCTGTCTTGGTGTTGCGAAGCTGCTGTTGCACGCTGAGCAGGGGGTGATCTCCCATGGTGAAGGTCACTTCGCCATCAAGCTCGTTGCCGCTCGGCGGCATGAAGAATGGCGCCGGCGCATTCTTGAATTTGTCGAGGAGGAAAGATGTGCCAATCACCCGTCCCATATCGACCGCGATGTGGCCTTCAGCCTGGGTCCTACCGAGATAGATGAGTTGCAGTTGCTTGTGCGCCATCATCTGGATGAAACCGAATTTCCATTTCAGCAGCTCGTTGAGGTTGAAGCCGGCCTTGAGCTTGACGTGGCCGCCGAGCGTGAAGGCGAAGGTGAGCTGCGCCGGAAACAGGGAATGACCCTTGACCATATCGAAGAGCGCAAACTTCGGGTTGCCGGCCGCGTTAGAGGTGAAGAACGTCACCTGCGTCGTCGCGCCGGCCTTAACGACGTCGATACCGGCGGTGCTGAGGTCGAATTCGACAGCCATATCAGGTAATTCTCCAGTTGCTGTTCGGGGCCGCCATCGCAATGCGGATCGCTACGCCTTCCGTCTTCACCAGGCCGTCGAAGATGGCGTCGAGCCGGCCGAGCGTGGCACGCCCGACAATGCCGTCCGGCTTCAATGCATTGGACTGCTGGAACTGGCGCACCGCCGCTTCGGTCTCCTGCCCAAAGACTCCGTCGAGGAGGCCGTTCGGCTTGGTCGAGCGCGGCATGTCGAAGCCGAGCTCGACAAGGCAGGTCTGCAAGATTTCGACCGCCTTCTGGTCTTTCTCGCCCTTGCCGATTTCGGGCTGATTATTGGAAGCCGCTACCAAGCGTTTATTGCCGCTGAGCCGAGCCGACGTCAGAGCCATGGCGATCTCCCATACCTCACTGTCCGGCAGTGAGCAAACCCTCTGATGGTTAGGCCGAATCCATCGCCGCGCCAAGGACTACGAGCAGGTGAGGTGATGGTGATAAGAATTCGCTTTTTGCTTAGCACGTGTCGTCGATTCGGTCAAGAACATTTGGGGGGCGATTTTTGGGGACATGAAGACAAGAACCACCACGGTGTGGCACCGTGCTGGTCGCAATGATGGGCAGCTCGCTGCAAATTGGTCTTCTGGTGCGTTGTCTTGATTGCGGAGCGCTTGAAAGAGAATGTTTGCCCCGGTATTAGGGCAAACTGCTCCGGTGGTAGCTGGTGGGGACTGTCTCCAGGGTCGAAATTATTGGTAGATGATTACGGGCTCTTCATACCGGGGCCAGCCGTCGTCGAAATCCTCGATGACAACTGGCCCAGGCCCACGTGAGGGCGAATACGTTCGGTAATTTCAGGTTCGCCGAAATAGGCTCAAGACTTTCATTTCATGGCCATCTTGAATGTGAAGATAACTGCCTTATATCCATAACGAGAGTGCTGGTCTGTCACGATGCTATACCATTTCGATATCACCGACTTTGCCTGCCTTGACAAAAACCGACGACCGCCGTCCAGAGGCAAAATGACTTTCAGGTTCAGTGCTGACTTCCTCTGAATGATTGTTTTTTTCCTTTTGGCGACTAAAGCTGCTCAAGGGACTGAAAGGTCTACATATCTCTCCTATATGGCGTTCTGCTTTGGGCTAGCCGGGACCTTTCAATATTTGGGTCATACCTGCAGTTTACTTCATTGCTGCATGGGTTGATTGATATGGGCCGAGGCTCGGCAGCGTTTCCTGGGTCCTCGGGACCGTCTTAATTCTCACTATTGGCGAGCTCTATCTATCACCGATCGGCCTCTTGCTTAGTTCGAAAATCAGCAGGAAATAGTTATCTAAATGGGCATCTGGTTCTTATCCAGCTTTTCCGGCAACTACTTCTCCGGGTTTCTCGGCACGTTTTGGGAGAGTATGCCCCACGAAGCCTTCTTCCTGATGCTGACGGGGCTGGGCATTAGCGGTGGTCTCGC
>JBEKXG010000700.1:0-2574 GCA_049512295.1 Syntrophobacteraceae bacterium | reverse complement strand
GATGAGATAGCCCTGTTGGCTGGCCAATTCGATTTTATGAAGTTGATCGGTTGTTTCCGGCTCGCTGTCCGTACCGAAGGGCGGGCGAAACATAAGCGACTGGCGGCCCACCACGGCCCCAAGCAGACGTTCGGTCGCGGAAAGTTCGAGTTCGAACTGAGTCTGGGAGATCAATGAAATATTGGGGTGAGTGAATGTGTGATTGCCGATCTCGTGGCCTTCGGCTACCTCGCGGCGTAACAAGGCCGGGTTCAGTTCGCCGTTGACTCCGATGATAAAGAAGGTTGCCGGCACGCCTGCTTCATGTAGAGCATCGAGGATCTGCGGCGTGTACCGGGGATCGGGGCCGTCGTCGAACGTGAGCGCCACCTTGCGTGCCGCGCCGCCGTGGCGGGTGATGACGTAGGGTGAGGGAAACACCGCAAAGCGTTCCGAGGTGATCAGGTTGCGATTCGGGTCAAATTCCAGGTCTCGGCTTCCCGGCTTAGGCTGGGCGGTGATTTGGAGGATTTCTCCCTTGCCCTCGTAGTCCAGTCCATACCCGAAGTGAATCTCGTGCAACTCGGCCGCGCGTTCAGCGTTTAGCGGGCCGTTCTTGCCAAACACTTGCCATAGCGATGGGTCTTCGCTGCCCAGCCGCCACAAGGCGATGCCGCGCGGGCGCACCGAACCGGCGATCACCAACTGGTTGAATGCGGTCACGGCGTCCAACATCCACACGTGGTGGATATGGTCGTAATCGTCGGAGTAGTCGAAGGTGGGGTTCAGGGACACCGGATCGAGGCCGATATTGCCCTCGGATTCCTTGGCGATAAGAACCGCCTCCTCGAAGCTGCGCTCCTCGGCGGGGAGGCCTGCCTCCCAGTCGTAGGCGTAGTTGCCGATGGCCACGATCATCTTTTTAGAGGGCACGTCGCGCTGACGTTGGTGGAGTACATCGGCGAACCAGGGCAGGCTGGCGATCGGACCGGACGCCCCGGTCGCCCAGTGCTCGTCGTAGGCCATAAGGATGAGGTAGTCGACGTTACGGGCCAGACTGCGGTAGTTAAATGCCGGATCGCCGGCCGGCACGTTCACCGACACCAATAGGCCCTTCGGGTTTAACACGGTGTAAAGTTCAGCTACAAAACGCTGAAAGTTGGGTTGCGCCTTGGCCGCGATATTTTCGAAGTCGATGCTGATCCCGGCGAAATGTTGGCGCTCCACGAAGGCGGCCAGTTGTTCGATGATGCGTTTGCGTGCCGCCGGGTTTGCGAGCAAGTGGCTCAGCTTATCGCCTTCCCATTCCTTGCCGTTCCAGTTGTTCACCAGGGGTATGATCGGGAAGCCGGGGCGCCGCAGGCGAATGTATTCGGTGACTTGGGCCTGCCGGTTGGGATCGTCCTCCAGCAGCGATCCGTTATCATCCGCGAGGTGCAGCCATTCAGAGATTACCATATCCAGGCCGTCCAGATTCTGTTTGAGCGAACTCATACTCGAGTCGTCCCAGTTCACAAAGAACCCGATGGAAAGCTGTTGCTTGGCAGGGTCCGGGGGCATTTTATGGGCTTGTGCAAGCAGTTGCTTGAGATTGCGCTCGCGTTCGCGCGTCAGCTTGGTCTTGGCATTGCTAAACGCCCGCTCGCGGCGTGTCGGCGGCCGTTCGGGCGACAGGCGTGGAACGCCGGGCACGGAGTGAACGCCATGCGGCAAGAAGCTTACGCCGGGCAGATTGAGGGTCGGCAGCGCCGGGCCGACCAGGATGCCCAGGACGAGCGTTCCAAACACCAGGGTCAGAATCAGCGCGATGAGCGCCATTCCGAGCCGCAGGCGCGGCCAACGCTTATTGGCAGGGTCAAAGAAAACAGGCCTAACCGCAACTGCTTCAGCCGCTTGGTTAAGCGCTGTCCGAGGATGGTCGTCTGGTCCAACAAATGACTGGGACATACGATTATTCAATCAGTCCAATTTTGCCCTTGAAAAGGGGATCATCATCGAGCGATCAGATCTTGCTGAAACGAAGACATTTGCCCCTGAAGGCGCCAGATGCGCAACTTCATGTCTTGATTTAAGCTATGCAATTCCTCAGAACTTATGGGAACCGGCTGATGCCGGAGATTCACCCGGGAGGACGGGATGCCGGAGAACCTTGAGAGAAGTTTGGGGGTCAAGATCAGCAAGTCGACGGTAGTGGCCCCCTCGACCGTTTGGGTCACCTTCATGGGATAGTAGAGAAATTTCGTCTTGAAACGGTATTCAACGGCCTCGCCGGTGCTAAGCACCTCATCCAGAGAGATCACATCGAAGACAAACCATGTGAACTTCCCTGCCAGGTATTCGTCAACAATCTTTTTCGTGGCAGGCGGAATGACGGGATTCTGCACCTGAAGAGAGCCGAGATATTTCTCCACCCAGGCGATGAATCCCTCCGTACTTAGAACATGGGCGACGGATATATCGTGCGCCCCGATTTTTTTATGAAAAGTGACTTCCCCCGCAGGACGGGCGCCTCCGCCTGCGGCTCCGGTGCCTCTAGGACGCGCCACCGCAGTGGGTCTTCGAATTTTACGATTGATAAGGGCGGTAGCTCTTCGA
>JBEKXG010000699.1:0-3587 GCA_049512295.1 Syntrophobacteraceae bacterium | reverse complement strand
CGTACTCGGAGATGGCGATCTTCTGCAGCGCCTGGTCGATGGGCCTGCAGAAATCTTCGCACGACATGCCCGGCACGATAATCCGTCCCGCATCAAAGAAATCAGCGATTATACGACGGATATGGTCGTGATCCAGCGGGGCGCCCCTCAGCTCCACTTCCAGGTCGAACAGAGCCCGCGTTGGAAACGAGAGGAAATCTCCGGTGATGTAGACATCTTTTAACCTCTTGCGCGGCAGGTTCACCACCAGGGTGAATCGCACCAGACCGGCATCCGTCTTGTGGGCCGCCTGAACCACTTCACTCTTTTCATAAGTGGGCTTAACGAGGTGGATCCACTCGGAAGACTCATAGTATCTCAGCTTTTCATTAAAGAGCCGCCGCTCGGCAGGTGTGAGATTTCCCGGCTCGAGCCTGATCCCCAGGTGTTCTTCAAACCCGGTCCGAACGGCTTTTTTGATCGTTTCCAGCGGCGGCGTATGGCCAAGCTCCCACTTGAGGCATGTGACTCTTTCCCTTATAGAGTCGATTTCCTTGGCCCTGAGCTTCTCAATGGGTATCCTCAAGCTCTTCAGCATCGTATCGACTTCGAAGTCAATGAGCATCGTACCCTGGAAAAGGAATGCATCATCGCTCTCGGTCCCGCCGGTCCCGGATATCTTGCGCCCGTTAACCTCAATGTCGTTTCGCGGGCGAAACCCGGATTCCACCCCCAGAATTCGAAGCGCCGTGACCACCGGATCGCAGAGCGCCTTAAAGAGCCTTCCGGTCGGGAGCTTCAGGCCAAAGAAGGACTTATCGCAGATGACCTCCCATCCGAGCTGAGTTTGGTCAAAAAGGATCGCCCCTCCTCCGGTGATGCGCCGGTTGACGTCTATCCCGTGATCCCTGCAGTACTCGGTGCGGATCTCTTCCTGAACCGACTGATGAAATCCGACCAGCGCTGCTTTCGGACGAAACTGCAAGAAGTGGATGGTGTTCGGGGTGGCGCCGCGCCCTTTCAATTCCACGAGGACATCGTCAAGCGCCATATTTTCAGCAGCGCGCATGGGAGGTGTGTCCAAAAGCCGCCAGGTCTCCATCCTCCTACCTCAAAGTTCCCTTTGGTGGTTGAGCGCTCCGATCGAAAATACAGTTCCCTTCAGGCTCCTAGGGAAGCATAGTCGGTTCGACGCCTATCTCCTCATAGTAGACCGGTTCCCAGATCGCGCGAAGAGGCTTGATGTCAAAGTAGTTGTAAGCCCCTCTCTTCTCCTTGGGGCCGAACTTGCCGCTCTGAAGACTGGGGAACCCCTCCTTCTCCAGAATTGCCGCCGTCTCATCCACATCGTCGACCAGGAAATTCAGGTGGTGGATTCCTTCGCCTCGTTCCTTGAGCCAATCCCCATAAATGGAGGGCCCGTCAACCGGTTGGACCAGTTCAAGCTGGACGTCGCCGACCTGGGTCAAGGCGATTCTTTCCCTGGCCCAGACAGTCTTGCCGTAATATTTGCGGTCATAGACCAGAGGCGCTTCCCAATCGAAAACAGCCCATGGTCCAATGCCCAGTATCTTCCAGTAGTTTTCCGCCACTAACTCCAGGTTCTCAACCACAATGGCGATTTGATTGATCCCCTTGCATTTGACCCTGGCGGGACTTTCCCCCGTGGTATCGGGAAACATAATCGGTTCGGCGCCTATTTCCTCGTAATAGACCGGTTCCCAGATCGCGCGAAGAGGCTTGATGTCAACGTAGTTAAAACCCCCTCTCTTCTCCCTGGGGCCGAACTTGCCGCTCTGAAGACTGGGGAACCCCTCCTTCTCCAGGATTTCTACCGTCTCATCCACATCGTCAACCAGGAAATTCATGTGGTGGATTCCTTCGCCTCGTTCTTTGAGCCAATCCCCATAAATGGACGGCCCGTCAACCGCCTGGACCAGTTCAAGCTGGACGTTGCCGACCTGGGCCAGAGCGATTTTTTCCCTGGCCCAGACAGTCTTGCCGTAATACTTGCGGTCATAGACCAGAGGCGCTTCCCACTTGAAAACGGCCCATGGTCCAATACCCAGTATTTTCCAGTAATTTTCCGCTACCAACTCCAGGTTCTCAACCACAATGGCGATTTGATTGATCCCCTTGCATTTGACCTTGGCCGGGCTCTCGCTCTCCATGACTCTTCTCCCTTTTCCCAAAGTGGTTTAAGCATCTTTGCTGACAATTGCTTTTTGCACGAGTTGAACAAGATCCATAACCTCGACGGGCACCCCATTTCTTTTGGCATAGGTGGTCATGGTCCGGACACACTGCTGGCAGGCGGTGACCACTATCTGGGCGCCGGTGCTAAGCACTTCTTCCATCTTCCTCGCGGCGATGGCCGCGGAGAGATCGGCGTCCAACATCTCGAGGTTGCCGCCTCCGCCGCAACACTGGCACTTCTCCCGATTGTTGGGCAGCTCAACGAGCTTCACACCGGGGATGGATCGAATAACTTCCCTCGGTTCATCAAATACCCCGGCCCCTCGGCCAAGATCACACGGGTCGTGATACGTGACCGTCACCGGCAGATGCTTCAGAGGGACCCGGTTTTCCTTGAGCAGCCGGCTCAGAAACTCCGACGCGTGAGATATCTCGAATTGGTGGGGGTAATATTTACGCCACATCTGGTAACAGGATGGGCACGCGAAAACCACCCTGCTCGCCCCCTTCCGGCGTACCGCATCGAGGTTGTGGGTAATAAACGTCTGAAGCGTTTCCCCGAGACCGGCTCCAAGCAGCGGGAAGCCGCAACACCATTCATCTTCGCCCAGCAGTGTGAAATCCACGCCGCTCACATCCAGAATTTGCGCCAGAGCAATGGGAATCCTCTGCGCCATCGGGTAGTAGGCCGCGACGCAGCCGGTGAAATAGACTGTCTCGGCTTTGTCCCTTACATAGCGGTCCTGCGGGGCATCACGCATGTCATCGACCCAGTCGGCCCGTTCCTGGTTGTCTTCCGCAAAGACATTATGGCTTTGCTCGAGGTTATCGCGAATAGTTTCTATTTTCTTGGGATAACTGCCGGAATGCACCATGTCCCGGCGAATGGAGAGCCAGAGGTTCTTGAGGCCGATGCCCACGGGACAGACTTGCTGGCAACTGCCGCAAAGGGTGCACCGGAAGACATCGCTGCTGAACTTTTTCCACTTCTCCTCAGAGGGGCCTCTTTTCCCGAAGAGCCTCCCGAAGAGCGCAGTGCGGCTCTTCAAGACCTCCTTGAGGCCCTTCATGCGGGAAAGTGCAGAGACCATCCCGTCCCTCGAAGCTGAAACCGCCGGGCAAACATCGGCACACAGCCTGCATTGGGTACAAGCCTCCATCTCCAGCATTTGTCCGATACTGTAGTCTCGATTGCTCACGTCATTCCTGCTTGTACTTTTTGATATCGGCTATAAGCCACGGCTCCACGGCTTCCTGCCCGTGGATCAGCTTCTGTATCTGCGCCATGTCCTTGGGGCGGATCTTAAACATCCACCCTTTCCCGTAGCAGTCCTGGTTGATAAACGAGGCGTTCGCTTCCAGCTCCTGGTTGGAGGACTCTATTGCACCATCGACCGGAGAGTACGCGGTGC
>JBEKXG010000698.1:0-2758 GCA_049512295.1 Syntrophobacteraceae bacterium | reverse complement strand
CCCAGGTCCGAAGGTCCTCTAATTATGATCAACTTCGGCGCCATTCCCGAAACGCTCCTCGAATCCGAGCTCTTCGGCTATGAGTCCGGGGCATTTACCGGGGCCAGGCGGGAAGGGAAGCCGGGCATGTTCGAAATGGCGGAAAAAGGGACCCTTTTCCTCGATGAAATCGGAGACATCTCCTTCAGTTTGCAGGCAAAACTGCTCCGGGCGATACAGGACCATCAGATCAAGCGGGTCGGCGGACTGAAGCCCATTGCGGTGGATGCCAGGATAATAGCCGCTACGAACAAGAACCTCCACGATATGGTCCAGGCGGGATCATTTCGTGACGATCTCTACTACCGCCTGAATGTGGTCGCCATCGAAATCCCTCCCCTGCGCGAGCGCAAGGAGGATATTCCGCTGCTCGTTTTGCATTTTCTAAAAAAAATAAATGAAAAATACCGGTTCCAAAAGCGCATCGGTTCGGAAGTCGTTGATAGTTTTATGGTATACCAGTGGCCTGGAAATATCCGGGAACTGGAAAACGTGATCGAGCGGATGCTCGTGATGACGGAAGAAGAAGAGATAAAGGCGAAAGATCTTCCGCACAACTTGCGAAGTCAGGTATACCCAAATGGAAAACCTTTCGTCATGCATGAAAATCTTCCGTTCAAAAAGGCGATCGAACGCACGGAAAAACACCTCCTGGAGAAGGCGATCAAAACTCACGGCAGCACAAGGAAAGTTGCCAGGGCGCTAAGAATTAACCAGTCAACGGTAGTGCGGAAGCTGAAAAAATATAACCTCTCGTCTCTGTGCCGGGACTTGGATGAGCCGGCGAGCCCGTTCGAAGACCTGAAATTTCGCCTCTAGTCCGTTTCCGTCCGGAAAGGGTTCTTTTCCGCCCCCGGATCCAGTCCGCACTTGCATGAAACTTCGCGTTTACACCTGTCCTGCCGAGCATACAGTTTGAGCGAAATTTTCCCGGCTCGCCTCGAGCAAGGGCCACGCGAGCACGATGAAGGCGATGCGGAATCAACTCCTATGATGCACTTACGCATCACCTGTGAAGGCGCCCTCTCAAACGTCACCTCGCACGATTTGCGAGCAGCAGAGAAGATCGATGTGATGTAGAAATGCATCGACAGGCCATTTTTATGACGGTAATCATACGCCCTTCAAGTCCCTCCACGGCCTGTTGCTGCTCTCTAATTGTCTCATGGCACAAAATTTGCCGCTATTTCCGGGAAGCCCCCCCAACACTGAACAATACAACCTGCAATTAACCGCTAACCTTACAGGAGGTTGATTTTATGGCTGTATTTATGTCCGCTGACGAGGCGGTCGCCCTGATAAAGTCGGGCCAAACGGTCGCCACTTCCGGATTTGTCGGCATGGGCCACCCCGAAGAGTTGTCTTTTGCGATGGAGAAAAGATTTCTCGAAACGGGGCAACCCCGGGACCTCACCCTGACCTTTCTTGCCAGCCAGAACGACGGCAAGTCGAACTGGGGACTGAACAGGTGGGGAAAAGAAGGTCTCATAAGAAAGGTCGTCTCCGGTCACTGGGGACTCCAGCCCGACATTATCAGGTTGGCGGTTGAAGAAAAGATCGAAGCATACAACCTTCCCCAGGGTGTCGTGGCCCACCTCATGAGGGCGATCGCCGGAAAGAAACCCGGTATACTGACCCACGTCGGCCTGGGCACATTTGTCGATCCCAGGGAAAAATGCGGAAGACTAAACAGCATTAGCCACGATGAATACGTCCGGCTGATGGAGATCGACGGCAGGGAATACCTTTTCTACAAGTCCTATCCCGTTGACTGGGCTATCGTGCGGGGCACGAGCGCCGATGAGAATGGCAACATTTCCATCGAGCGCGAGGCGATATCTCTTGAGTTCCTTTTGCTTGCTCTGGCGGCCAGGGGCTCGGGGGGCAAGGTGATTGTCCAGGTGGAAAGAAAAGTCAAAGCGGGCACCCTGCACCCGATGATGGTCAAGATCCCGCGGGTCGCCGTAGACATAGTCGTAGTGGCAAAGCCTGAAAACCATTGGCAGGTGCCGATGGCCGAAGCGTATAACCCGGCGCTTTGCGGCGAAGTCCGGATCCCGCTCAGTGAGGTTGCGCCCCTGCCGCTCGACGAGCGCAAAGTGGTGTGCCGAAGATGCGCCATGGAGCTTATTCCGAACGCTGTGGTCAATCTGGGCATCGGTATGCCTCCTGGAGTGGGTGTTGTCTGCGCCGAGGAAGGCATAAGCGACCTGATGGTAATGACGGTAGAGCCGGGAGTTGTCGGCGGGGTCCCTCTGGGGGGTCTCTATTTCGGGTCGGCGATCAATCCGGAAGCCCTGGTCGACCATTCCAACATGTTCGACTTCTATGATGGGGGCGGCTTGGATCTAGCCGTGCTGGGCATGGCTGAAATGGATCAGTCCGGAAATGTGAACGTAAGCAAGTTCGGACCGCGAATCGCCGGCGCAGGCGGGTTCATAAATATTTCTCAGAGCGCCAAGAAGGTCGTCTTCTGCGGGACTCTTACGGCAAGCGGGTTCAAGTTCGAGATCGGCGACGGACAATTGAAAGTGTTGAAAGAAGGCAAAATCCGCAAACTGGTGCAAAAAGTGGAACACATCACCTTTAGCGGAGACTACGGCCGCACGAGCGGCCAGAAAATTCTGTACGTTACCGAGCGGGCTGTTTTCGAGTTGAAGCCGGAGGGCGTAACACTGGTTGAAATTGCCCCCGGGGTCGATCTCGAAAAAGATATTCT
>JBEKXG010000697.1:0-2794 GCA_049512295.1 Syntrophobacteraceae bacterium | reverse complement strand
CAGATGCAAGTCGCACTCTTCAGTAAAACCGTATGCCCCAAAAATCTGGTGCGACATAGCACAGCACCGCGGATAGGCATCGCTGCACCAGGCCTTGGCCATTGCAACCTCCTTATAGCATCGCTCCCCGCGATCGAGCAGCGCCGCAGCCTGGTGGGCAAGAAGCCGCCCACCTTCCAGATCCGCGCTCATATCAGCGCAGTAGTACTGTATGGCTTGAAATGACCCCAGAGGTTTACCGAACTGGTGGCGTTCTTTGACGTGGGCAACGGTCATGTCCAACACCTGCTTGAGCCCGCCCAGCATTTCAGCGCACTTGAGCACCGTAGCCTTCGCAAGCATGTCCTGGATATAGGCATTGCCCTTGCCTATTTCCCCGATAATGTCACTCTCCTTGGCCGTTACCTTGTCAAGACGAACGGCGAAACGCTTCTCGGCCGATATTGTTTTCAAAGAAGATAGGTTCACACCGGCAGATTTGGCGCCAACCATGAACAGGGTTGGACCTGTTTGCGTATGATTGGATACATTTGTGCACACCAGCATCTTGTCGGCCGCATGTGCGTAAGGGACGAAAAGACGAACGCCTTCCAGGGAGTAAGCGCCGTTCCCGGCCGGCACTGCGCTGACTGCAGGAGCTTCCGCATCGCATCCGCCGCTCCTGTCCAGATAGGCAAGTGTAAAAACACGCTTTCCCTCGATAAGATCGGGCAGGTATTCCTCCTTCTGCTGTTCACTGCCGGCCGCGTCGATGAGCATGCCGGCCAGGACTGCGCTGGCATAGAGAGGGCTCGGCAGAAGGCTCTTCCCGATCTCTTCGCAGAGAATGTACATCTCCAAAAAAGAGCCGCTCATGCCCCCGTACTTCTCGTCGTAAATCAGGCCCGGCCAGCCCAGTTCGGAAATATCGCGCCAAACGCTCATCGAATAGCCCTCTTCGCTCTCGAGCCACTTCCTTCGTTCCTCGGAAGTGCACTTGGTGCTCAGATACTCGACAAATGACCTTCGCAGCATGTCCTGTTCTTTGGAAAAACTGAATTTCATATCTGACCCCTCTTATTTATGAACCCGGCATGAAACTGTTATCGCGGCAAACCGAGTCCGCGCTGGGCTACGATACCCTTGAGAATCTCAACGGTTCCTCCCTGGAGCGTATAGCTCGGCCCCCAGAGGTAGCTTTCTGCAACATCGACCTCAAGCGGGTACCAGTCGGGCTGCTTCCTCATCAAAGACACCGGTCCGATCACCCTGGTAGCCAGCTCGTTGAGGCGCTGTTCGAAACGGGTACAATAGGTCTTGCTCAAGGCCGCCTGGCTCGTTGCGGGCTTGCCCTGGTCGATCGTCCATGCCGTCGAGTAGCAGAGAAGCCAGCCTGCGTTGAACTCCACCTCGAGCTGCGCCACCTGATCGCGAACCCATGCATAGTAGGAGTCGTTTCTGTTCTTCATGTCCGATTGCTTGATGTACCGGAGGAGCTCCTGATACACGGGATAGTTCTGCATCAGCCTCTCGATCCCGGCGCGCTCGTAGTCGACCTGGGCCATGATTTGCTTGAACCCGGCGTTTTTCTGACCCACGAGAAACTTCTTGTGAATCCTGACGTTATCAAGAAAGACCTCGTTAAACCCTTCTTCCCCGGCCATGGTAATGATCGGCCGTATGGTCACGCCGGAGGTTTTCAGGTCGAGAATGAATTCGCTGCAGGTCTGATGGCGCGGCACATTTTCGTCGAACTCGGTTTTTACCAGTATCCAACCCCACTGGGAACTGCCGGCAAAAGTGGTCCATATTTTCTGACCGTTGATGACGTAGTAGTCGCCATCCTCGACCGCCGATGTGACTATGGATGCCAGGTCCGACCCTGCGTTCGGCTCACTGAAGAGCAGGCAAAAGCTCGTGTTCTCTTCTGCCCTGACAATCCTGGGAAGGAAGTACTCTTTCTGCCAGTCGGAGCCGAATTTGATCAGAGCCGGTCCCACCTGGCGATCGCCCATGAAATGGTAACCAATGGGCGCATGTACCCGGCACATCTCTTCGGAAAGAATCATCTTGTCTACGTAGGTTCGCTCCTGGCCTCCGTACTTCCTGGGCCATGTCATGCCGATCCAGCCCCTTTCGGCCATCTTGTGCGAGAATTCAATCGAAGCCGATCCGACGAGCTCGTTACTGGAAATGGTGAATCTTCCGGCTGCGAGCTCAGCCTCCAGGAAAGATCTTACCTCCTGGCGGAATTTTTCCTGTTCTGCGGTAAAATGGAAGTCCATCTCTTGTTTTTCTCCCTCTTCAGCCGTTACAAATCCCGATCCCAAACGGCCGGCAGAGGCCGGCCACTACTTCTTCGCCTTTCCATCGAACTTCTTTAAGGCCGCCTGAAATGCGTCCTGGCTGTCCCGGGTCTGGCGGATCACGCCCATGTGCGATGAAATCAGGTCCAGAGAACCCCTCAGGTCCGTGCGGCTGCTTTGATAGGTTGCACGCTTGATCATGCGGTGAACGGCTCTGGGGCCGTCGGCAAGTCGCCTGGCAAACTTATAGGTCTCATCCATAAGCTGCTCTTCGGGATAGACATGGTTGACCATTCCGATGCGCAACGCTTCCTGGGCGCTGACGAAATCGCCCGTCCACAGGAGTTCGAGAGCCTTGGCCATTCCCACCAGCCGGGGCAGAAAATATGCCCCGCCATCCCCCGGGACCAGCCCCGCCTTGACATAGCCTTCCGAGAACCTGGCATTATCCGCGGCGAGCCGCATATCACACATGAGAGCCATGTCGAGACCTGCTCCGACGGCTACCC
>JBEKXG010000696.1:0-5491 GCA_049512295.1 Syntrophobacteraceae bacterium | reverse complement strand
CTCAGGCAGGCCGCCGAAAAGGGACAGAAGGCCGCCCGGCTTTCCGAAGAAGCCCTGTCGCTTATGATGGACTACGGATGGCCGGGAAATGTGCGCGAATTGCAAAACGCCATCCACTTTGCCCTGGTCAAGTCACACGGCAATATCGAAGCCGAGCATCTCCCGCTCGAAATCCGGCAGACGGCCTGCACAGCGCTCAAACCGGGGCCGGAGTCCCGGCTCACGCCCGAAGCGGTTGCATCGGCCGTTCGGCAGGCCGGAGGCAATAAGTCCAAAGCGGCGAAACTGCTCGGAGTAGGCCGCGCCACTCTTTACCGGTTTTTCGAAAAACAAGCTTAGTGAAGCGAACTCCGGGAGAGTCGGTCGATAGACCTCGCGCGCGCAGATATTCTCCCGCTCCTGCCCTCAGAGGTGGGCTATGAGCAAGACAGTCCGCGAAGGAAGAGGCCGCTCTAAGCCTTGTCGCTGAATCGTTTGTTTCAACGAATGAGCAGCAACTTCAAGCGCTTTTAGCGGCGGGCTCGATATGGGAGGTACGATCATGAGTGAGATTTTGGATATTGCCCATGAAATGGCGCAAGACCTGTTTAAGGCTGGAGCCATGGACGAAATTACCATGCGGAAGTTGGACGCACTTTGTTTGCCCCAGAAGCGTCCATTCAAGCCCGAGGATATTCGGCGCATCCGCACGGCCAATCACGTGAGTCAGGCTGCGTTTGCGGCAATTCTTGGCATTGGCAAAACAACGGTGCAGCAGTGGGAACAGGGACTAAAGAAACCAAGCGGCCTCGCGCAGCGCCTTCTTGATCTGATTGACCGTAAGGGACTGGCGGCACTTGGCTAAACCCATGAACGACCGAAAGCATCTCGTTGCCGCCGAGGTTGAAAAGGTTATCGCCGCGGCCAAGGGCAGCCGGAACGCCACCCGCGACCGGTGTTTGCTCTTGTTGATGTTCCGGCACGGCCTGCGTGTGTCGGAGGCTTGCGGACTTCGGTTGTCACTGGTGGACACCGAAAGCCGTGTATTGCACGTGGCGCGGCTCAAAAAGGGACTCTCCACAAAGCACCCGATCCGGCCCGATGAAATCAGAGCAATCAAGGCATGGCTTGCGGAGCGGGCGAAAATGAAGCCTGACACGGACGCCTTTTATGTGAGCGAGCGCCGCCGCCGTTTAAGCCGCGTCACCGCGTGGCTTACGATTTGCCGCTATGGTAAACTGGCCGACCTGCCCCTGCGCGCTCATCCACACATGCTGCGCTATGCGTGCGGCTTTGCTCCGGCCAACCAGGGCGCGGACACGCGATTGATTCAGGACTATCTAGCCCGAGTTTCCTAGTTATGAAAAGAGCAGTCTTTTTCTGTTGTATTTTCGGCTTATTACACCACCATACGCCTTACCCTAAAATGGCGTTGTCCTCTTTTTTGAGGTCAAGAATCGAGATCAACCGTTCTTGAAGCTCAGATGTCTTTGTCAACACAGTATGCTTTCCTTCCTTCTTTTGCCGGCCTTTCCGGGGGTAAACGGTAACCACTTCCCGAATGGCATCAAGCTCCGCAAGCATTCTGTTCATCGACAGGGCCAGACCCGCTTTCCTCAAGCGCCGCAGCGCCAAGGCTCTTAGGAAAAGAGCGATGGTGCAATATAGACCATGAACGTTGATTTTTGCATTCGTCCAATGGTGAAGCGGCCACCAACTCCCAGTGTTACGGTCTTTCATCTCTTTGAACACGTCTTCGATGATGAATTGGCTCCGATAGGCTTTAATGATTTTGACATCGTCCCATGCGTCCCGGTTTGTAACCAGAATATTCTTGCCAAGGTAGGTATCCGCAAGTTCCTGGATAGCCTCGGTATCGATGGTATACTCCAAGCGTGGAATAGAGTCGGAGCCATTGCTTATTGTCGTCTTGATAACGCGCTTCATATGCTGGCGGCACAGAATTTCCTTACACTGTTTTTCTACTGAATCCATGGTCGGCGCTTTGCCATGGGTGAGCAGACCACCGGCGCGATCTTCCAGCTTCTGCCGTAGCAAAGACAGCTTATCAGATGCCTTCCGGATGTCGTTATGCAAGGTTAACCATTGAGAATGGAATAGATTTTGGCTGTAAGTGATGACCAGAATCCTTTCTTGCCCGTAAAGATGTTTTTTCACCCGGAAGGATTTTGTTCCTTCCAGCCCCTCCGCCGAGCAGGCGACAAAGGCCAAATTGCTATTCGATACCTGTGCCAGTTCCTTATGTTCATCAAGCTTCACAGAACCCACAAAATTTAACTCCATGGAATCGAGCAGGGCAAAGTTACGGGCGGAGTTGTTCCCTTTGTCAAAAATGATTGTTGTCTCGGGCGTGGCCATTTCCCCGCCGGAGAGTTCCCGCAAAAAGCCGTGAAACTTTTCCAATACCAATGGAAACTCTTTAGCGTCGTTGCGATTGCCTTCGTAGAGATCGAAAAACAAAGGCATGTGCCCGTCAGCAGAGCAAAAAAGCGCGTAGCTGATCTGTCTGAGATTGTCTCGGCCCTGTTTGTTCTTGCCCCTGCTGGCAATTTCACAGCGCGTATTAAAAGTATCAATAAAAGTATAGAAGTTCGTGCCATCGTAGCAAATTGACGACAAATCAATGCCCTCGCGTTTCACCACACCTTGGAGAATGCTTTTCCATATGTTGAGGGAAGCGTCACCCTCGATCCTGTCCATATGGTCCCAGAATCGTTGCGATATAAGGGCTGTCTTCGAAGCATGAGGTAGGTATCTGACCAGGGCTGTCTGGGAAAACCAATCCCACATGGCCCGCTTGCTGCTGGGACAAATCGCTCGGTTCACAGCGGCAAGAGCCATGTACTCCCCCGTGCTTAGCCCCTGATCGCGCTTAGGGCATAGCCTGTCAACCTCGGAAACCACATTGGCCAGCCGGCATTGGTTCCAGAGCATGGTCGGCAATCCCCACTGGAAGACCTCCGCGTAAAGCGGCGCGCGACCGCCAATCTCAACGGCCTTGGCGATATTTTCAAGCTTGCCCAGATACTTCTGCCATATCCGTCGACATTTACCGTCAACCCATCCCCACTTGGAGTAGTAGTAATAGGTCTGCCCACTGATCACTTTAGCCTCGAGTCGCTCCATGCCCACCTCCCCGTTTATAGTCCCCGGGAAATATATTAGGGCATAGTTTATATAATTACAACGTTATATATCGGTATAATATTCTAATTTATTTTTAGGGGATAGTTTTGAATCCCTGTAAAATCTTTATCCATCAGTGTTTTTGAAGTATTCTGTCAGATAAGTAGGAAACTCGGGCTAGGGCATAGGAATATTCAGCACACTGAAATTTGGGCTTTCTGCTACGCCAAAGAAAAAAACGTACCTGCCCATTTAAAGGGCCAGTTCGGGTATGGAGATGTTTACACTTGGACAGGGATTTGCGCTGATTCTAAGCTCATGGTTTCCTGGATGGTCGGAAGAAGGGATGCTCAGGCAGCCCATTTGTTTGTTTCCGACCTTGCCGGGAGGCTTACCCACACAATTCAACTAACAACCGACGGACTCAAGGTCTACGTTAATGCGGTCGAAGCGCAATTCGGATCGAATATTGATTACGCTATGCTCCAAAAGATTTACGGAGAAAGTAGCGAGCAGAAGACGGAGAAACGGTACAGCCCTGCCGTATGCACTGGAAGCGTTAAGCAGATGGTCACCGGCCTTCCCGATCCGAAGCATATTTCAACCTCGTATGTTGAGCGGCAATACCTCACAATGAGGATGGGAATGCGCCGATTTACACGTCTTACCAATGGATTCTCAAAGAAGGTTGAAAACCTCGTGAATGCGGTTTCCTTGCATTTCATGTACTACAATTTCGTGCGGATTCACCAGAGCTTACAGGTTACTCCGGCGATGGAGGCAGGAATCACGGATCGGCTTCGGACAGCGAAAGATATTGCGGAATTAGTAGAATAATTATTGAGGCGACCGTAGAGTCTTTTTCGCATATTCGCCTATTAATCTCTCGTTTTGTAAAATGAGATTATCAAGTCTAGATATTAGAGTTTCAATTGTATGCATATCGCTTAAATATATATAGTGCGACTTTCTATATGCGTATTTATCTTGTATGTCTGCTATTTGCTCTTCTTCTCTAAGCGGCCTGTTTAAATCGAACTGTTTATCAATTTCACCAAATCCAATGCTTATATTTAGATTATTCTGAACGAATTTACTAATTGCAGTTGTTTGCGCAAGGTACTGTGATTGCCGTACCAGATTAGGCCCTTGTGCGGTGATATAATTAGGCTCTATCTCTTTGTTGAACTGTTCAAGTTGTTCTTTCTGAGATTGCAATTGGGGTTTTATGCGCCTAAAAAGATCAAGTTGAGCCTGTGCCTTTGTAATATTGTATATGTCGGTATCCACCTGAGGTTGAGGGGGATTGATTGGAGACGGGGGTGGAATGGGTTGGGTGGCGAGTATCTTGAGTTTTTCAACTGATTTAGTTTGTTGCACATGGAACCAGATTACTCCGATTCCAAAAGATAAAATTCCAAGAACCATAAAAATAATTGGCCACATATAAGGCTTTTCCTTGATCCGCTTCTCGTTTGATCCTGATATGACGCGGATCAGAACGATACCACAAAAACAAGCCAATAATATCCCTGAAAATCCCACAGGATGATCGGAAATCCATTTAGAAATTGTCAGGAAAGGTTGCATTATTTGCATTCCCCTTTCCGACAATCGACCGATAAGCCACCCGAAGATATAGTGTGTTGTAAGCCCCGAAATAAACCATAAAATAAGATAGCCGGCAACGAATTTAACGCCCAGCCCAAAAGATTTTTTGAAGCCCGCTTTGATTTCATGCCAGTATTGGAAAAATTCCATATTGAAGTTCTCTGCGCAGGTTGGGGGGTGGTCTTTGCCGGTTGGGCCGACCAAGGCCGTTCTTGTGCATCCTCTTTTTCTCTTTTTTGTGGTTTGTGATAGAAGCATGTTTTATTTAAGCGGTCAAACATTATCATTGTTTGCATTTTCACTTTGGCACTCCATGAGCGTGATCGGCAAACAAAAGGTGAAAAGTTGGAGTGTCGAAAATTTCAACACTTCAAAATGACCCACTACCGAATGTCTCACAAACCTGTCTCATGATACAAAAGTGTCTCAAGTTGTATCTTGAGACACCTGCACTACCCGCCCACAGCCTGTTTCCATGTATTTCCCCGGTTTTCAGATAAATTGAGCCTCGCCACTTCTGTCTCACAAGTGTCTCAGATCTCATGCCTGTCTTTGCCGGGCTAATTCCATACGATCTAAGTATCTGAAGTAACATAGTAATTTAATTTATCAGCATGCGCTCGGAGTTGGTACGCTCGTTGCCATAAAGAAGAGCGAACAGGGATTTCGGGGGATAGCGATGAAGGCATGCAATGAAATGCTTAGAAGGACACTCCAGTTGACCGAAATGATGGCCGAACTGGCCGATCTGGGT
>JBEKXG010000695.1:0-6363 GCA_049512295.1 Syntrophobacteraceae bacterium | reverse complement strand
TCGGCGCGGTCGGCGGCAGAGTCGGCGCGGTCGGCGGCAGAGTCGGCGCGGTCGGCGGCAGAGTCGGCGCGGTCGGCGGCAGAGTCGGCGCGGTCGGCGGCAGAGTCGGCGCGGTCGGCGGCGGCGTCGTCGGCGTGGTCGGCGGCGCTGTCGATGCGCTCGGCGGCGGAGTCGGCGCGCTCGGCGGCGCTATCGGCGCGGTCGGCGGCGCGATCGGCGGAGTCGGCGCCGGCGGCGGCACAGGCGGCGACGGAATCGGCGGCGCGGTTGGCGGCGCGATCGGCGGAGTCGGCACAGGCGGCGACGGAATCGGCGACGCAGTCGGCGCGGTTGGCGGCGCGATCGGCGGAGTCGGCACAGGCGGCGACGGAATCGGCGACGCAGTCGGCGCGGTTGGCGGCGCGATCGGCGGCGTTTGAGCTCCTTGATCGCCTCATCGCGGCCGCCTCATGACCGACGGGCACCAGGTCGGACGGGTCCGCGGGCGCCGGCACGCCGGGAGAGGTCGTGCTCCGGTCCGCACCCCCGAAGGCGGCGAGTGAAATGGGCCGCACGGCGCTGCCCGGCACAGCGCCCGTCGTCGGACGAGGGTGCCCCCAGCCTACCGCCCGGCTACGCTAGAAGACGCTCGAAAGCTGGTTCGGTCGGAGATGAGCGCGATGGAAGATGGTGGGTCGGATCGGCGCCACGGAAGGCCCGATCGTCGGGGACCCGGTGAGAAGATGAAGATCCTCATCGTCGACGATCACCCGCTGTTCCGCGTCGGCATCCACTCGATCCTGGAGAAAGAGGACGACTTCGAGGTCGTCGGCGAGGCCGACGATGGCCGGAGCGCCTTCGACGCCGTTGTCGAGACCTCGCCGGACATCATCCTCATGGACCTCTCGCTGCCGGCACCAGGCGGCATCGAGACGACCCAGCGGATTAAGCGCGAGCTCCCCAGCGCCGGGATCATCGTGCTCGCGGTGAGCGAGGACGAGGACGCCCTGTTCGACGCGATCAAGGCGGGCGCGGCGGCGTTCATCTTGAAGGACGTCGGGCCGGACGACCTGGCCACGATCATCCGCCGGGTCTCGATCGGCGAGTACCTCATCAACGACAAGGTCTTCGCCAAGCCGGCCGTCGCAAGCCGCGTTCTCAAGGAGTTCCGCGAGCTGGCGGTCTACGGCCAGGAGGGGGCGCCAATCTTCGCGCCACTCTCCCCGCGTGAGGTGGAGATCCTCGACACCGTCGCCCAGGGCATGAGCAACAAGCAGGTCGCCTACGCCCTGTCGATCAGCGAGCAGACCGTCAAGAACCACATGTCCAGCATTCTGCGCAAGCTGTCGGTGAACGACCGCACCCAGGCCGTCGTGTACGCGATGCGCCAGGGTTGGATCCGGATGCCGGCCGAATAGGTTGGCCCGGCCACGATCGCATGTGCTTTGGGAGCCGCGGCGACGGGAGCGGCGAAGGGTCCGATTATCCTGCGGTTTGCGCCTCGACCAAGGGACTAGTAGTCGCCACCTCGAGCGCGGCCAGCACCTCGGCCGTCGAGCGCACCCGGCCGATCCGCGAGAAGAGGCTGCGGACCGTGTTCGCGTGCTCGTCGGGACTCCGGGCCGCCATGGCGTCCTCCACGAACACCTGCTCGTAGCCGCGCTCATAGGCGTCGCGGGCCGTGGTCTCCACGCCCACGTTGGTCGAGATGCCGGCGAGGAGGATCGTGTCGATGCCGCGCCGGCGGAGCTGGAGGTCGAGCTCGGTGCCGTAGAACGCGCCCCACTGCCGCTTGGTGATGACGAGGTCGCCCGGCTCCGGACCGAGCTCGGGGATTATCTCCGCCCAGTCCGCCGGACGGGGCCCCGGCTGCCATGCCGGCGTGTCGGTCTGGGGGTGCAGCCCGTCCTTGCCGTCCACCGACGGGCTGACATGGACGAGGACGACGGTCCCGCCCGCCGCCCGCAGTGCAACGGCCACGGCCGTCGCGTGCGCCACTACGTCGCTCGCAGGATGTGGGGCCGTCGGTGCCCCCGCGATGCCTCGCTGCAGGTCGATCACCACGAGTGCCGTGTGCGCTGGCGCGAGCGTCAGGTCCATGCCGATTCTCTCCTTCGTTTCACTGCTGCTCGATGTTCCGCGCCTGGGTGGCTGAGTTCCGCACAGGGTCGCATTATCGGTCCGGTGAAGCCTACGGTCCGAGCTGGGCTCCCCTGTACGGTGACACACTCGCCCACCCGCAGCTGGACGTGCGGCTGGATCGTCGACGAACTCCGCGACGAGGGTCGCATGTACTAGGGAGCGGCCGACACCCGGATCGGTCTTGCGACGGCCCGGTTGAGCGCCGTGCTCGTCTACGTTCGTGCCTGTCCACGGCCGCAGCAACGGCGCCGGGGAGATCCGAGCGAGGGCAGCTAGCCGGGGCTCAAACCTCTTCGGTCACCTCGGTCAGCGCCGATCGCTTCTCGCGCCACTGGCCGTACGCCTGCTCGAGCGTCCGGGGCAGGCCCTCGTACCAGGTCCGCTCGTCCGGCCCGTCGAACGGGCACATGTCGAGAGCGGCGCGCCGGCCGAAACGACGCCAGACATCCGCCACCGGCTTGGCGCTGCCGTCGGCCCGGAAGAGGGTAGTCGGTGAAGCACCACCAGGACGCGCCCACCGCCCCCAGCCGCCACAGTCGTTCCAGGACGGCACTCGCGTAGCGCGCGACGCGGTCCTCGCCGAGCTCGTGATCGGGCAGTCCGAACTCCTGAGCGTTCACCCGCTTGGCGGCGAAGCGGGCTGCAGTCGCGCTCACGAAGGGCACCCACTCGGGATCGTCGGGGGCCGTGGCCGCCTCGCTGTAGAGCGGGTAGCCGTGCATCACGACCTCGTCCCACGGGGCGGCGATCGAGCTGATCCGAATCCCTCGGTCCTGCTCGAGGTCCGGGGCGTGGAGGCCGCCGGTGACGTCGACTCGGGCGGGCCGGAGCGCCTCCGTCAATTGTGAGCTCCAGCGAGCGACCTCCTCCGGACGAGCGGGCCATCGGAGGTTCGAGAACTCGTTGCCGAGGTCCCACCCGACGAGCCCCCGGTGGCCGACGAACGTCGAGGCCAGCCGCTGAGCGAGGAAGAGCTGCGCGTCGAGGAGCGCCGGATCGGCGTAGATATCGCCGGCGCCGCCGGGCACGACCCGGCCCCCGCTGACGGTTCGGATCGACGAGGCCGCCGACTGGTCCACCGCCCAGCCCGGGAGCCAGTTCACGCCGCTCATGTGGCCGCAGAACAGGCTCATCACGAGGCCGACCTCGTGCCGCTCGGCGGCCCTGAGGACCGTTTCGAGCCGGAGGAGCGCGCCATCTGAGACGCGGTCAGGCCGGGGTTGGAACGCTTCCCAGAGCAAGAAGATGCGGGTCTCCGGGAGGCCAAGATCCGCGATCCGGGCCATGTCCCGATCGACTTCAAGGAATCTGACGTCGTCCCACCAGTACATGGCCGTCCGGGCCGGCCAGTAGTTCACTCCGAGCCGGAAGGAGTCGCTTCCTGTCACCTCGCCACCTCTGCGCGGTCGCTGGCCGTTCGATCCCGCCGGCTGGGCCACCGTTCGAGCACCTCGGCGTAGACGTCGAGATAGCCCCGCACCATCGTATCGACCGTGAAGCGCTCTTCGACCCGCGTTCGACACCGACCTCGGTCGAGGCCGGCCACGACCCGGAGCGCCCGCACCGCCCCGGCGACATCGACGACCAGGACGCCCGTCTGCCCGTCCACGACGACCTCCGGAACAGCCCCGCGGCGCATCCCGATCACGGGTGTCCCGCAGGCCATCGCTTCGATCATGGCCAGTCCGAACGGCTCGTCGAACGTGACCAGATGTAGCAGGGCCAGCGCGCCACCCAAAAGCGAATCCCGTTCCGCCGGCCCAACCGGCCCCAGGAACCGCACTCGCTCGCCGTCGAGCCGCGGCTCGACGTGACGCCGGAAGTAGTCCGTGTCCTGGACGATCCCCGCGATTATCAGGGGCAGGCCGGCGGCGGTCGCCGCCTCGATTGCCAGATGAACGCCCTTGTCGGGATGGATCCGGCCGAGGACCACCGCATACTCGCCGGGGTTCGGGCGGAAGGTGAAGTCCGCCAGGCGGATGCCGTTGTAGACGGTTGCCACGTAGTCGAGAGACCGGTCTCGATCCGCATCACTGATCGACACGTAAAAGGCGTGGCGATCGTACTCGCGGTAGACGGGCAGGATGGCTGGTGACGAAAAGCCGTGGATGGTCGTCAGGAGGGGCGTCCGGATCAGTCGAGACCAGGCGAGCGGCAGGAAGTCGAAGTGGTTGTGGAGGAGGTCGAAGCGATCCGCCTGCTCCATGGCCCGGGCGATGTGGAGCGCCTCGTACACCTTGGGGGTGAGGTGACCTCGTGACCCCGTGCCACCAGCCCTTCGGCGACATTCGAGGCGATCTGCTCCCAGGGCCCGTAGGCACGCGGCGGGGTGCGCCAGGCGATCGGGCTGATCACACCTACCCGCATCGGGGCCTACCTGCTGGTCGCGATCGGGCGCCCAGCCGGGTGACCCCGGTTCGACCCAGCCCGGGTCCAACGCCGCCTGCGCCGCCGGCCATCAGCTCGGCGGGTTGTGCCGACGCCTCGGCAAGCCCGCACCGTATTTCGCGGTCTGTGGCTCGACGCCGCTGAGCGTACCCTCGGGCCTTCGCCTCTATGGCGCCGGCCGCCTTTCCGTCGAGGTATAGCAGGTAGTCGGCGTGGCCGAACCCGTACTTCATCGGGAACTCTCGCACGGCTATGCCTCGGCCTACGGTGAGGTCGAGGTCATCGCGATCCTGGACGTACCAACCAGCGGCTCCCAGGTCGGCGTCGATCTCCCGGCGAGCTGCTTGTTCAGGGGTCTCAGACACAGACTCAGCCTACCGCGTGCGGGCCCTCCAGGGATTGCGGATTTACACGCAGCCCCGCGGCAACGGGGGTCCCTCCAGGACGGGTCCTGGGCGGTTCTCCCCTCCCGGGATACGCGGCGGGCGTGCCAAATTTGGCGCCGTATGCGGCGCACGATGCCTGAACATCGTGGCGAGGAACCTCGACGTTGCCGCGTCGAAGGCGTAGTCCACAGACGATACGGCTGCCAAAGGCCCGCGGTATGAGCGTTAGGACTGCCCCCCGAATTGCGCATGGAACTCCGCGACGGAACTCCGCGACAGTAGGACTACTACCGGTCCGCTAATAATTCTTGCCAACAAGCAGCGTCGGCCCGATTGTGGGGGGGGCAGAGCGGCGGGACTCCCCAGCCGCCGCCCGCACAAAGGAGCAGCCTGCCATGAGGCCACCAACGGACCAGACCCCGCGGCGCCGCAACATCCTCGATACAGCCAGGCATCAGGGATGGATGATCGAGATCACAGGGCCCGACAGGCCCCCGCCCTGCGGTCCGTGCTCGGCTGTTCGCGAGAAGAGGTATTACACCGCGGACGAAGCCGAGAGGTTGCTGCCCGTAGAGGGGTGCGAGGCCGAGGAATGCCGCTGCGACTACTTCTGGAACCCTCCCGAGTGACCCCGTCCCGCGAGGTGGCTGCGGTCCTTCAGCACCCCGACCGGGCACGAGACCCCCTAAGTCCGTGAGCATTACTTTGCGTGCTCGGATGGCGCGTTCCGGGTGACCGCCACGATCCGCGGATGGTGTCAGCGAGGCTGAGTTGCCACGGCCGTCGGGTCCCTCCCGGCCGTGCTCCCGGGCCGCGGGATGCTAATCCGATTGCGTCGAGAGGGCCACCAGGAGAAGCAACCCGACGCGCATTACGGCGATCACCACTTCGATGATCGCCTCCGCCGTGGCGGCGCTCAGCTTGCCGACCACGAACAGCTGGGCGGCCGATACAGTCGTCTCCCACCGGAAAGCCGCCCTCGAGAAATGCGACGAAGCTGTGGCCCGCGCCGATGGCGCGGCCTTTCGCGACGGCGAGGCGGACGAGCTCCGCCTCGTGCTCCCCGTGGCATAGCCCCGCTTCACGGTACCGCCGCCACGGCCTCCCCACGCAGCGCCCTCGGATGGGCCGAACGCCTCTTGCCGCCCGCCCGGGTTCGGTAGAGAGTCACGCCGACCAAGGAAGTATTGACGCGCCCTAGACGATCACCACGCGCCCGGAGCGGATCAAGGAGGTCGACGACGAGATCCTCAGCCTCGGTGTCAGGGTCCTCAGTCCAGTGGGCCGTGCTTCGGCCCCATGACTTCGTGAGCATCGTGGAGGCGCCCGACGTCGGTGGGTCGCTCATCGAGGGGCAGCGAGGCGTGATCGACGCCCTCGCCGAGGCGATCAAGTCGCGTCCGCGGGAGTAGGGCGGAGCGAGCACGATACAGACCGTGATCTCGTCCCCCCGGGACCACGTCTCGGG
>JBEKXG010000694.1:0-2615 GCA_049512295.1 Syntrophobacteraceae bacterium | reverse complement strand
CCTCCCCGGGGTGCGGACTGGGACCTCCATTGAATGTGGATGCTGATGTCGTTGCCTAAGCCGTCTTCATAGATTGTCAATCTTGCCGATTGAGGGACGAGGATCTTGCTGCAGAGTTCAATTATCCTTATTTTTTCCTTCGGCCCGGCTGCCTCCACATCTATGATTTCAAGCCATCTCATGTCATCCCCCTGTGTGGCAGAAGCTATTCGAAACCCTCCTCCTCTGCTTAATGTATTGCGGCGCGAAGCGCCCGATCGCAGAAGTGATCGTCAGGGCTTTTTCATGTTTATGGCCCTCTTACTCGAACTTATTTCCGAGGTGTTGTCAGTGATAACCTTTTCTTGCTCAATCCATAACGTGTGGCTTATCAGTCCGAGATCTCCGAGCGCCGAACTCACATGGCTCCCCAAAATGCTCCTGGGCCCAGGGTCAGACTTCCACTGAAGATGGATGCTGATATCGGTCGTATACTTCGCGTTGCAATACACGGTCAGTTTCAACAATTTCTCGACGGCAATGGATTGGAAACTTTGTCTACAGATATCGAAAACCTTTGCAGCTTCAATAACGCCGGCTGTGCGAATACTTATCATCTCAAGCCAGATCATGCCGTTTTTCCTTTTCATCCCCGGCCTCCAGCGCCTGAACTCCAAATGCTGGTGAGGCTGCGCGAACCGGTTCAGGTTTTCACGGGACAGGGTGAATGGTGGGCTACAACGGGGGCCACCCAGCGAGTAGACCGATGCACGCAACCTCGATCCTGGAATGGAGCGATACTCATGCCAGAATATTTTACTATTTAAATTCAGGGACATAGGATATTGCTTCGACTATAATTCGTTTTATATGGTATTTAATTCGTCAAATACCGTTTTAACGTTATATATCGTGAATATCATTCGACCCTACAACCTCACGCCTTTTCATGGTTTCGGGTGCCCGGCATGTTTGGCTTGACTTGTCCATTTCGCCTATGCTAGCGTTTACCATACTGAATCCATGTTTGGGAGAGAGCAGAAGACAAATGAGAACAGCGGTCATACTTGCTCCAGACGAGAGGGGAATGCTTACGGCTTTCGGGATTCCCTCCGTACGCAGGCTGGCGATTGTCGCTTCGAAGGCGGGTATTGAACGCATCTTTGTGATTGGGAAAGTAGATTCATTGATTCCCATCCTTTCAGACCTTGTTCCTCTCCGGAATTTTTATGCAGTGGAGTCAGTAGATATGCTTGGGCAGGAGATTGAAAGACTGGATATAGACGGCCGAGAGGGAATCCTGGTGATGAGGGCCGATTACGTGGTGGATCGCCGTTCTCTCACCCACTTCCTGGAGACAGCGGAAGAGCCGGGGATTTCCTTTATGAAGGCAGGGGGCCACGGCAATGGAGATGGCCTCTACCTCACCTCGCCTGCCGATCTTGCACCATTGCTCCGGATGCTGTGGGTCGGGGGCAAGTCCAATCCCGAGATCATGAGCCGAGCCAGGCGCATCCAGAGCCCGAATGGGCTTCCTTATGTCCCTGAAAGTGGAATTGAAGGCGGCAGGGCGTCAGAGGATCGGCTCGTCGCTGCACTCGCTGCCCATACGAACCCCGATGACGGTCTGATGGCCCGGCATCTTAATCGGAGGATTTCGCGTTTTATCAGCCGAAGGCTGGCTTGCACAGATATTTCCCCCAATCAAATCACTCTGGTTGGCATGTCTACCGGCCTTTTCGGTGCGTT
Organism: Syntrophobacteraceae bacterium; assembly: GCA_049512295.1. Lineage (GTDB taxonomy): Bacteria > Desulfobacterota > Syntrophobacteria > Syntrophobacterales > Syntrophobacteraceae > SbD1. The sequence continues at coordinate 887 of JBEKXG010000694.1, read as the reverse complement.
CTGCCTCTCTCGGGCCGGTTATGGAATTCAACTCTTCGGTTCTCTTCTTTTCGTGCTCTGCATTATCATCGATGGTGTCGATGGAGAGGTAGCCCGCCTGAAACTCAGAGAATCACTTTTCGGCCACTACCTGGATGTCACTACGGATAACATAGTCCATGCGGCGGTGTTTGTCGGGATAGCATTCGGTCTGTACCACAATACAGGTGATCCGGGCTACATTCGGGCGCTGTGGTTCATGATGGGAGGTCTTCTTCTATGCCTCATCTCCGTATATCAATGCATCCTGCGGCTGAGCCCCGATGAGAGGGAACAGTCTCCAAGAGTGGTTCGAATCATGGCGCTCATGAGCAATCGTGATTTTGCTTATCTGGTGGCTGCCCTTGCTCTGATCGGGCGATTGAACTGGTTTCTACTGGGGTCCGTGATTGGCTCTTACGTTTTTGCCATCGGATTGTGGACCATCAGCTTTCATGAGAAGCGCAGGCGGTTGCGGGACATGCAATAACCTGTCACGGGACGCCGCGTGGGGCATTCCCTGATATCCAGGGTGTCTTTGATTTCCTTATGGCAAAGAGATCTGAGCGCTTTTGCGTTGCTCTGACAGCAAGTTCGCGTAGCCGAGAAGCCCGATTCCGGTCCAGAAGAACTGCTCGAAGCGCAATGTGAGTCCATAGGCCAGGCCCATGACGGAGCCAAGGCCCACCACCTTGAAAGCAACGATTCTGCTAGCCTCCTGGACCCCCATGTTCAGTGGGATGGCAAAAGCGAGCAGATCGAACCAGCTTCCCAGGAAATAAACTTCCGCAGCAGTCATAAAGGAAGCATGATCGGTCAGAAGAAAAAGAAAATACCATGCTTGTATGGTGCCGCATGCCATCCCTGCG
>JBEKXG010000693.1:0-2828 GCA_049512295.1 Syntrophobacteraceae bacterium | reverse complement strand
TTGCCTTCAGCCGGCACTGTTGAGACCCCGGCATAGAATCGCCGAGTTCCTTCTTCCAGGTGCCAGGCTACGGCAATGGTTTCTTCGAAGGACCGGCCGGGTGGGAAATGAGCCATTGATACTTCCGGGAACCCGCGCGCCGGGATCCCTTCCCAGGTTTTCATTCCACCCAGCATGGCGTGCACTTCTTTAAATCCGGCACGGGACAAAACCGACGCAGCTGCACGGCTGCGAGGCCCCATAGCTCAATAGGTGATCGTGGGTTTGCCGGGATCGAGTTCCCCGAGACGTTCGTGCAATTCTCCCACGGGGATCAGCTTTGCCCCCGGCAGGTGCCCCTGCTCATACTCTTTGGGCTGGCGTACGTCGACAAGATTGTAATCGTCCGGATTCCGCTTTTTCAAAAAATTGCGAACCTTCTCCATCGACCATGAGGATACAGGCCGAAAATAGTCCAGGATACCCATCACGCGCCTCCATTTGTCTTATACTAAGTCGCATTCAAACGCTCACTGTGTCGGCTTCGCCGCCGGCTCCTCGACGTACTGCGGTGTACGCCTGCGTCGCCTCCTTCTCGCCGCCTTGCGATCATTTTGAATGCAACTCCGTATTGAAAGGTGTCAATCATTGGATGTTCCTGTCATTTCTCCCGAAACCCGGAATTTGTTCATGAACCGCCTGTCGATGAAATCTTTCAGGACAAACGCGAGGCGGCCATGGAAAACCCAGCCGTTTTTCCACAAGATCCCTCTGTCATTACCCATGTTCATAATCAGCATGTAGCTTCCATCCGGGCTGAATACCTTCATTTCAGCGCCTTCCAGTGCAGCCATCAGATTGCAGTGCAGAACAGGATTTTGCCTTACTGCATAGACTCCGACCCGGGCAAGTCGATGCCCCTCCAGGCTGATACAATCACCCCCCCCGAATAGCTCGGGATAGGCAACGCTTTGCAGGCGGCGGTTGACGAGAAGACCGGCTCCGTCTTGTCCAAGGGGGAGGCCGGAATCCCGAAAGAGAGCCGGAGGCTTCACTCCAACTGCAATGAACGCATAATCGTATGGAAAACTGCTGCTGTCCGAACAGGTTGCGCTGAGGTTGCCTGCCGTCTGTACCTTCATGCCTTCTAAAACGCTGATATTTCTTGACGACAGCGAAGCCAGGGCAAGGCGGCGCACTTTGGAAGGGAAGGATTTGAGCAGTTGTTCCCCCGCGACAAGAGTGATCTCTGCCGATCCGCCGTTGCCGTGAACGAGCCTCCATAAGTTGCCGGAGATTTCCACGCCTGCCGCGCCGCCGCCGACAACCAGCAATCGCAGCCTCTTCTCATGCATTTCCTCGAGGATCGAATGCCGGGCGTAGCGGAGATTGCTGATCGGCTTGACCGGGATGATGCGTTCCTGAGGCGCGGCGATTCCGTCAAGGGGGACTTCACTCCCGACATTAAAAGAAGCAACATCATAAGCGATAGATCCGCCGGCGGCCAAAAACAGCATGCGATTACCGGGATCGATGCGGGCAACCCTGTCCTCGATAAATACGCCGCCACGGTCCATGGCCATCTTTTGGATATGGAAACGAACCTGCCGGTCTTCGTAGAGCCCCGATAACATGCCGGGACCCATGCCCGAATAGTAATGGTAAGGCGAGGGGCTGATAAGCGTTACCCGATGGCCTCTTTTGATGTAGTCGGCAAGATGCAGGAGGGTTGTCATATGGGCGTGCCCGCCACCGACAAGAACAAGGTGCTTCTTCATAAAAAAACCTCCTGCGCCGGTACGATGAGATAGTAGTCGAAGCCGGAGACGATATAGCCGATCAGGTACCGGCGGCTGTGAAGAATCCCTGGAGGCGGCTTTTCCGCTCAGAAGTATCCCATATTCTCTTCGCGGTATTCCCTTAGTGCCGCTTCGTCGACGAGTCCCCTGTACTTGGCGAAACAGAAGTCCTCCAGGCATGCTTTCGGCCAGAGCAGTGGAACCACCTCGGTTATGAATTTTTTCTGATCTGCTTCGCTCAAACCCAGAATAGCAGATTTAATTTCGTCCAGAGTCATGGTGAAACCTCCTTCGCAGATATATTCGGCCGGGTTGGCTCATCGAAAACCCGAACATTACCTTGGGTAATGCCCTAAGTTAATCACCAACGGATACTGAAGCTGCATTGTGCCGGGAGTAATGCATCCGGTGTGCGCTGTGCCGAGCGCCAGGCCCGGCGCGCTTGCGCGCGTGACCGAAATCCCGGGGGCGCGGGGTATCTTTAAACTGAAAAATCATTCCCCCGCTCTTTTCTTACCGCTTTGAGAGCGACTTGGTATTAATGGAAAAACCAAGGGGCGCATCGGTTTTTTCGCAACGTACCACTTGAGCGGCTTGTCAGGCGTCGAACCGGAGGGGTAGCGTATGGTGGGTCAATCTCGATCCAACACAAGGCTCTGAAATCAAGAAAATACGTCCATGCGTATTGGTCGGAGCGTCCCCCGTCAGCCAAGCTCGAAGAACCGTCACGGCGGTTCCTCTCTCGTCTTCCGGCAGCCCGCCGCACCCACCGGTCACCGTCAGGGTTTCCTGCATGGGGGGGAACGCCCTTGCTGTTTGTGACCGGTTAAGGGCGGTGGACAAGACCCGCCTTGTCGACTGGATTGAAGTCATGGATCAGGAATCCCTGGATTCAATCGGCAAAGCACTTCAGCAGATTTTATCCCTCTAACCCTACAACGTTACTTATGTCCTGAGCAGCAATCTCTTCTTCGCATGAGAAAGGTATGCACGGTGATTTCTAACTTGAATCCATTCAACCATAACAAGGAGTTCTTCGATACCCAGAAC
>JBEKXG010000692.1:0-2824 GCA_049512295.1 Syntrophobacteraceae bacterium | reverse complement strand
AGCCGAACCAGCGGCTTGACATCTATTTTCTGAAAAAGATCGACCGGGTCCTTATAGGCGGCCTGTATGACGCCCAGACGCAGCCCCTTGGGATAAATACCGTCTTTGCCGGAAGTGATCACCAGGTCACCTTCCTTTATATCGAGGTTGCCGCGGACATATTTTAGAAGACATCCGTTGGCGTCTTTACCGCAGAGAATTCCCCGTACGCGATTGCGCTGGTCAATGGCGTCAACCGAGCTGCCCTGATCGGTGATAAGCAGGACCCGGCAGTGCCGGTCCGAAACATCCAGAATACGTCCAATCACCCCTTCGTCATTGACGACGGGCATATCAGGGGCAATTCCATCTCGAAATCCCTTATCGACCATCAGTGTCTGAAACCAGCCGGTCAAATCGTGCATTATTACCTGAGCAGGTACCGTTTCAGCCTTGATCGAAGTCTTGAAATCCAGCAGCCGCCTCAGCCGCTGGTTCTCAACGTACGCCTCCTGGTAAGAGGTTAGCTTGTTTTCCAACTCGGCAAGTTGTCTTTTTAGCGATTCATTCTCACCACGCAGTCTTTTCAGCCAGATGTAATCTCTAAAGAACTCTTCGAAAGAGGAAAATACTCTGCCGAACAACTGGATGGGCGGGCTCACCGTTTCCGTCACCGAGCGCTGGAAAACATCCATTTTATTGTGAGTACGAAAATTGAGGGAAAAAATGTACAAGAACACAATGATAAAAACGAGGATCAGGAAAGCGCCACGCAACCGGCGAAGCCAAACGCCCGTATTGAAAAATTTCATATCCGGCACTTCGATCTTGAAAACTGAAAGCCTGCCAGGCTGCTAAACAACCCGAGTAAGCCTGCTCAGACGGACGTAAACGATGCAGGCCATGAATTGATCCCCGGCCTTGGCTTCTCAGGATAGTACATCCTTTAAGATTTCGATTTCATCCAAGGCCTTGCCAGAACCAAGCACAACGGTGGAGAGCGGGTCCTCGGTCAGCATTATCGGCAATCCCGTCTGAAGTCTCAGAAAGTGATCGAGGTTTTTGAGAAGTGCTCCTCCACCGGTCAGCACGATCCCGCGGTCCACGATGTCGCCGGCTAATTCCGGAGGCGTCTGCTCAAGAGCAACTTTTATGGTTTCCAGGATGGAATCGATTTGTTCCTGGATCGATTCCCGGATCTCATCTGAATTGACCTCAACGGTTTTGGGAATTCCCGTTACCAGATCGCGGCCCTTGATCATCATGGTTTCCGTTTCACCAACACGGTAGGCATTTCCGATTGTGGTCTTTATAAGCTCAGAGGTTCTTTCACCTATCAGCAGATTGTACTTACGCTTAATGTGCTGGAGTATGGCCGCGTCCATCTTGTCCCCGCCAACGCGCACAGACCTGCTGTAAACGATCCCTGCAAGCGAGATGATAGCGACTTCGGTTGTTCCTCCGCCAATATCTACAACCATGTTGCATACCGGCTCGGTTATGGGAAGTCCAGCGCCGATCGCGGCCGCCATGGGTTCTTCTATCAGGTACACCTCATGGGCGCCGGCGGATTCAGCGGACTCACGCACGGCCCTTTTTTCGACCTGCGTCACGCCGGAGGGAATACAGATTATTACTCTTGGCCTTATAAGGGTGCGCCTGTTGTGTACTTTGCGTATGAAGTATCTCAGCATTGCTTCGGCTACTTCAAAATCCGCAATCACGCCATCTTTCATGGGCCTTATCGCCGTTATATTGCCAGGCGTCTTGCCGAGCATCATCTTGGCATCTTTGCCGACAGCCACGACCCTGTTGGAGCCGCGCTCATCCCTGCGAACCGCAACAACCGATGGTTCCGTCAGGACTATGCCCTTACCCCGCACGTAAACGAGCGTGTTTGCCGTGCCGAGGTCTATTGCAAGATCATTTGAGAAAAGCCCGAGTATTTTGTTGAGGAACATCCGCAATATTTCTCCTTTCGACCCGTTTTTTAGAGTGCTCTTTCATAACACGTGAATCGCCTGTGCGCAATGCCTAAGAAAAACGAATGCGCCGCACGCGGATAATTTGCCCAAACCGGGAGCAAAAGGCTCAAAATCCAAAAATCTCCACGCTGTTGTCCCTTTTTCGGCCTTACAGAATCCAGGCGCCCCTGCGAGAAGGTTTTTTTTGAACATGCGCATCGGCGCTGGATTGATGTGACCTTGACAAAGACAATGGATTTGGATTATTAATATACTTTTGCGTATGCCGGGCGAGCACGAGCGTTTCAGAGGGTGTTGCGCTTCCCGGCGTTTGATCCGGAGCGGGAAAATATGTCTACGAGGAAGTTTAATGTCTAAAAGAACATTTCAACCAAGCAACGTGAAAAGAAAACGCACTCACGGCTTCCTTGAGAGAATGGCAACCAAGGCCGGCCGCGATGTACTGAAGCGGCGGCGCGCAAAGGGTAGAAAACGCCTGTCGGTTTGACACGAGATGGGCTCCCGGAATCTTCGGATGAGGGATCTTTGAGGGGCAAATACAGTTTCCGGCCTCACGAAAGAATTCGCCGCTCCGCCGATTTCCAGCGCGTTAAAAATGCGGGAAAGCGCGCTAAAACTCCCCATTTCGGTCTGAATTTCATTCCAAACGGTCTCGAATATCATCGATTGGGCCTGATTGTACAAAAGCGGTTCTGGCCGGCGGTCAGGCGCAACCGCATCAAAAGGGTCATCCGTGAATGGTTCAGGCTGAACAAGGGCCGAATCCCGCAGCCGGGAAAAGACATCGTTGTAATTGCCCGCCCCGGAGCGGAAAAACTCTCACCGGGAGACCTCCTTGCGGAGTTCTCAACGGTTTTTAT
>JBEKXG010000691.1:0-2824 GCA_049512295.1 Syntrophobacteraceae bacterium | reverse complement strand
AGAAGTCACCACTCTGAACGGGCTGGCGGATACGTTCGTCAAGTTCTCAGCCTGAACCTCTGTATCTTCCCTGTTTCAGTCTTGGGCAGTTCGGCGCAGAATTCTATCCGCGCAGGGCACATGTATCCGGGGAGCTTTTCCATGACGTGGGAACGGATCTCCCCGGCGAGCCTCGGTCCCTGCAAAATGCCGGGGGTAAGCACCACGGAGGCGACCGGCCTCGCAAACCCTTCGAATGTCCTGCATGTTACGGCGCACTCGAACACCGCAGGATGTTCCCTTATCGCGTGTTCCACCCTGGAGGTGGACACCCAGTTTCCCGCAACTTTGAACATGTCGTCGGCCCGCCCCTGGTAGGTGTAGCATCCCGCCTCTTCGACGAAAATATCTCCCGTCTGAAGCCAGCCGTCCTCGAGCATAGTCTGCGAGGTTTTTTCAGGTTGATTCCAATAGAAAGGCGCGGTGCTGAGCCCTCGTATCAGCAGAAGCCCCGGTTGGCCCGAGGAAATGCTGTTTCCACCGTCATCTACGATTTTTGCTTCATAAGGAGGCACAAGGAAGCCGGTGGCGCCCGGACACGCACTGCCCTGCCGGTTGGAGATAAAGATGTGCAGGGCCTCTGTGGACCCTATCCCGTCAAGTATTTCGAGGCCCGTAGAGTCTTTCCACCCCGTGTAGACCGGCGCGGGCAGCGCTTCGCCCGCCGAAACACACAGCCGCAGGGATTCGAAGGAAACCGTTTGATCCAGGTACTGGAGCAAGAGGTTGTAAAGTGTAGGCACTCCGAAAAAAAGAGTGGGCCTGTACTGCGAAAGAATTTCAATAAAATCGGCTGGCGTGCAGGCATGCGGATAAAGCACCACGCTCGCTCCGTGGAACAGCGGGAATGAGAGGCTGTTTCCGAGTCCATAGGCAAAAAAGAGCTTGCTGGCCGAATAGCAGATGTCGTTTTCGGACATGCCCAAAACTCCGCCGGCATATGCCTCAGCCGTAAACACCATGTCCCGGTGCCTGTGTGGTACTCCCTTGGGGTTGCCGGTGCTCCCGGAAGTGTAAAGCATAAATGTGATATCATCCTCGCGGGATGCATAGGCGTCAAGTTCCGAAGATGCCTCTTCCAGCATCCGCGCGAAGCTTTCGTCGTCTACGCGGACATGGTGGCGAAGGTCTGGAGTGTCAGCCTGCAGGATATTGGAATCCCCGGCCGTGACAACTGCAATTGCCGTGGAATCGTTCAAAATGAATTCGTAAGTGTCTTTGGAGAGCTGCGGGCTCAAAAGGACGGGCCATGCTCCGTATTTGACAGCACCCAAAAAAGCGAAAATGCATTCAGGACAATCCGGAAGCGCGATGACAATCCTTTCTCCCGGCAAAACCCCAAGCTCCTTCAGCATATTCCCGAACCGGTTCATCCGCTCCTGCAGCGATCCGTAGGATATGATTTCCGACCCATGATAAATGGCTGTCTTGTCGGGTCTCGTATTGACATGCCTGTCAATCAACTCGCAAGCGGCGTTGTAAAAGCTTCTCATGCCATCATCTCCCCTGGAAAAGCCGAACGAATTTAACGCATGCACATCATCCCTTAAGCAGGTGCCGGCAAGCCGGATTACGCTCGATGTCTTCACGAACGATGTCGAGTATCTTGCGCGCGCGGGCAGAGGAGAGTTTTATGGATTCGAAATCGGGGAGTGCTACAGGTTTCTGCATGAGCATGCCGTCAGTGTCGAACCAGCGTGGAACAAACGCACCGAAAAAGTAGCCTCTTTGCCGCAACAGGGACACGGCCCGGCCCGACCCCGGATCGCCGAGGTTCACAAACACTTGCATTATCTGAGCCTGGCGGCTTTGGGCCTGCATCTCCAGGTCCGTGTGGACTGCCGGAAAATCCTTCCCGATACGCTTCAGGTTGGCCCGAACCACATGAGCGTAATCTATAAACTGAGGCACAAGCTCCGTTGACAAGTCGTGTGGAGCAGTCGCTGGAGATTCCATAAATGCGCGGGAGATATCCAGGACGGGGATGATGAACTCCAGTACCCGTGCGTAATCCCGTGGAATATACAGGTCATGCGCTTTGTCGCGAACGGTCCTGAAACCCAGTAGTGTCGAGACGCGAGAGTCGGGAAATTCAAGGTCCCTGAATTGTTCTGCCGGCATCAGGCCCAGTTCCACGCCCGTTTCGTCGAAACCTCCCAGCTCCATCATTCTCTGGGTGATGATGTGGTTGCAGACAGCTTCACCGAATATTTCGTGGACCCCTTCAATAGAATCGAGAAGGTCCAGGAGGTACTCCCACATAGAGTAAGCTGCGAAGGTAAAACGATATTCGGGAAGGACCAGGGCCTGACCTATTTCATAGGTGCCCGAAAAGGGCGCCGAACTCCTGTACAAAGCCGAATAGCCGATGATATCGCCGCTCCCGGCCCGAGCCACGACGCTTATTACGTTGCCTTTCTCATTTTCCTGAATGAGCTTCTCCGGAATGTAGTAGGTGTCGAAGGGATAGTGCTCGCCGTAGATGGCATAAAAACAACGGACGACGCCCCAGGCATCCTCCGGCAGCAACCGGTGAACGTCGAATTTCTGGCCGGGTTCGACCTCAAAGGCTTCCGTCTTCAGTTTTAAGAGGGCTTCTTCCTTGTTCATCAGGTTTCCTTATAAACATTTATGTCCGAATGAGCCTCGCTCCTCGCTCCTCGTTCCCGGACGATCAAAGAAGGCCATATGCTACAGGTAATTGAACCGGAGCTGTTCCAGCACATCATCCGTCAGCCGTTCCGTTTTGCGCAGTTCGGCAAACTTATCCAACAGGTCCTCGACG
>JBEKXG010000690.1:0-2773 GCA_049512295.1 Syntrophobacteraceae bacterium | reverse complement strand
TAGAGCAACCGGAAGATTTTGACAAATCTTTTTATTTAATCGGATCGGCCAGGCTGTACCGTTAGTATTTCGGAGGACCAGAATGCGCCATGTAGCAATAATTCATAAACGCATGCGCCCTGAAGCCGCCCAGCTTGCCCTGGAGCTCAAACAATGGTTCGAGAAGCGCAAAGTGGAAGTTTTTCTTCAAGAGAATATCGATAACTCGGGGGTTAGCTGCGTTTATAAAAAGATTGATATACCCGAGACCGTCGAAACGGTTGTTGTGGTGGGTGGAGATGGGACCTTTTTGAGCGTCGCGCGCTTTATCGAACACAGGTCTATTCCGGTCATCGGCATCAATTTGGGAGGACTTGGTTTTCTTACGGCAATAAGCGCCGGTTCCTGCTTCGTCGAACTCGAAAAGGTCCTCGCAGGGGATTTCGAAATCGAAGAACGAATGCGATTGCGGGTATCGGTAAGGCGTGAGGGCAAAGAGATTTTGAGCCACCGCGTACTCAACGACGCCGTTATAAACAAAGGGGCGCTCGCCCGTATTATCGACCTGCACACAACTATCGACGGCCATTTTCTGACTCACTACCGTGGCGACGGCCTGATTATCTGCACCCCCACAGGATCGACCGCCTACAACATCTCCGCAGGGGGACCTATCATTTACCCGACCGCGCAGGCCATCACCATAACTCCCATTTGCCCTTTCACGCTCACCAATCGGCCGATCATCCTTCCGGCTCACGTGACGATCCTGGTCGAAATTGGCGAACCCGCAACAGACGTAACCCTGACCTGCGACGGACAGGTGGGATGCCTGATCCAGGATGTTGACCAGATAGTAGTTACGGCCGCCAATACCCCGCTGCGCATCATAAAGGCCCCGGACGTCGATCATTTTGAAATCTTGAGATCGAAGCTCAAGTGGGGCCAGACGTAGAGTGAAGGCGTCCCGCAAACGCCCATCTCGATTGATAGACACGCCAAGCGTGACGCCTTACGCCCTGCGGGATTTACGCATATCAAGGGACGCCAAAGCTCCGCACGTTAGCTTCTAACGTGCGGAGCTTTGCGCGAAGCGGGCCTTTGCCATTTGCATTTTAGCGCGGGGCGGTTTTCTAAGATTTGAAGGTGGTTGTCTTTATCTTGGTATCTTTTGCAATCTTGAAGGTTGAACAAAATTCCAGGACCGGTCTTCCATCTTCGTCGTAAAGTGTCGCCTTCCCCTTGAGTTGCCTCCCCTCCCGGCTGACTACCTCCGCCTTCGCCGTTACAATACCCTTCCTCACCGGAAGAAGAAATCGGGACTCAAGTTCAATGGTGGCAAAATGCGACAGAGGAGCAATTATGCTTTTGATCGCCATGACAACCGCAGTGTCGGCCAGGCTAACCAGCGCGCCGCCATGCATCAGTCCCGCGCCCTGGGCATAGTCGATAAAAAAGGGCATGGTAAGGCTCGCCCTGCCGTCGCAAGCCTCTACTATACTCATATTCAAAAGCCGCTCAAACGGAGCGCAGCTTATCCATCGTGCCATTTCAAACTGGTGGGGACCGGTTGCAGCCGGCGCTTTTTCTTCCAATCCCTTCTCCATTTTAAATGCATTTCCTCCATTCCCGGTGTTTGAGCGGCTATGCTGGCTGCGGCCCCGCCGCCCGGCTCAGTACGTGAACCGCGTTCCTGATGCCCGCCAGGGTCAAATCTTCCATGGGAAAAATGCGGCCAATCTGGTCGAGCGTGACGCTTTCCTTCGACCAGCGCTCTTTTGGAATCGGATTTAGCCAGACACTGGCCTGAAACGCCGTCCTGAGCTCTTTAAGCCACTCCCGGCCGGGTCTTCGATCCCTGTCTGAATATAGAGGGAGCCGTTGGCGGCCATCAATTCGAATGGGGCCATATTGGCGTCCCCAATTATTATGAGGTGCGTATCGCTTCCCTGAGCGACAAGGACTTCCCACGGAATCGCCTGCGTTCTCGGCAAGTCCCTGTAAACGGTCCCGTACAGACAGTTGTGAAAATAATAGTACTTAAGTTGCTTAAATTGGTCGCGGATTCTTCCAAATACCGATTTCACCAGTTCGAGGTAGGGAATCATCGAATAGCCGCCATTGTCAAGCAGGACGATCAGCTTTAAACGGTCACGCAACTCCCTGGCAAACACCAGCTCGATTTCTCCTCCGTTTTTTGCAGTACGGGCGATTGTCTCGTCGATATCCAGTTCGGTTTCCGGTCCCGCACGCTTCAGGTTCTTGAGCGCAGCTAGAATATGGCCCACATTTTCCATGGTCAGAGGGGATTTCCCGCTGTAATTGATATAATTCCTTTCATCGATCACCTTCTGAGCCGTACCATAAAGACCCCGGCCATAGACGCGCAGCCCTCCCCCAATATGCCCCGTGTGGCCAAACGGGGACCCTCCCCCGGTCCCGATCCAGCTATGCCCTCCGGCATGCGGGTCTCTTTGCTCCAAAAGCGTTTTCCAGAACCTCATCAGCAGTTCCTCGCTCCCGTATTCCCGCAGCTCTCCGGGAGTAATGACTCCTTTTTCAATCTGCTCGCGAAGCCAGTCCCGGAAAGGCTTGCCCGCAAACACGTCTTCCCAGCCGGGCATTTGCCATGAGTCTTTTCCGAGAAAGAAGCGGGCAAAAACCCGCTCGAAGGCGTCATAGTGCTCGACGTTCTTGATAAAAACAAGGCGGGCGAACAGGAAGAGCCGGTCAAGGTCCGGCGCCAGGCCTTTTTGAAGTCCGCGGTAAAACTCCAGAATATATCGGACGCTTA
>JBEKXG010000689.1:0-2753 GCA_049512295.1 Syntrophobacteraceae bacterium | reverse complement strand
ATTTCCCGCCAGCATTGAGGGCGTGAGACGGAGGACGGAAGGATATGGAGATCTGTCGTCCGTCCCCTGCCCTCCGGCATCCGTAAATCAACCTGCCCCGAGAGACTTCAGAGCTTTGTTGAGTTCACCCTGATCCATGTCAGCAAATTGAATGACTTTACCTATGCGCACCGGTATTATGAAATAGAGCTTTCCTCCGATGCGCTTCTTGTCGGTCTGGACTGCATCGATAATAGACCGGGATTCTATCGAGGCAGGAATGTGCACCGGCATTCCCCAGATTTCGCAAATGTTTTTCAGTCGCTCCAGGTCCTCAGCGTGCATCTTTCCCAACTGGAGCGCAAGGGTCGCGGCCGCGACCATGCCCGTCGCAACGCAGTCACCGTGTCTCAGCTTGAAGCCACTAAGTTTCTCGAGCGCATGGCCAACGGTGTGACCAAGGTTCAACACGCGCCTGTGTCCGGATTCTTTTTCGTCGGCCTGAACGATTCGGGATTTAAGCAGGCAGCTTGCCGAAATTATTCTCAGCAGCGCGTCGGGGTCCCGCTTCCGGACGGCCTCGGAGCTGTTTTCCACAAATTTCCACAACACTTCATCTCCGATCATAGCCGACTTGATCACCTCGGCCATCCCCTGCCTTAGTTCCTCATCGGGCAAAGTGGCGAGAAATCGGGGGTCGATATATACCTGCTTAGGCTGCTGGAAGGTGCCGAGCAGGTTTTTGCCTTCCGGCAGGTCCACTCCTGTCTTGCCGCCGATGCTGCTGTCCACCTGGGCAAGGAGGGTTGTCGGGACCTGAAAGTATGGGATGCCGCGCATGTAAATTGACGCGATAAAGCCTGCTACGTCTCCGCTCACTCCTCCGCCGACCGCAATTATTGCGCTGTCGCGATCGGCCCCCGCATTTACGAGCTGCCTCGCGAGGAACTCGACCGATGAGAGGCGCTTGTTGGGTTCGGAGGCTGAAAACAGGGTGACGCGGCCATCCATCCGGGTGGGCCATCCAAGCTCAAGCACTTTGCGCCCCCAGAGCGACCAAACGGTCTCGTCCCATATCCAGTAGGCGGAGCGACCTCCCAGGGCCGCCTCAAGGCCGCCGGCGACGCGCTCCATGACGTCTGCACCTATGAATATTTCCGAGGTATGGGGAGGAGTTCCCGCCAGGTCGATATTGATTTTCATTGCTTATCGGACCTCCCGTCTTCAGGACTTTGCTCGCGAAGCGGCGTTGGGCACTCACAGTCCCCGCCTCCAATGCTCGCCTTATCATCTCCACGCGCCGCGCAACGGGCCTGGCACGATGAGCATACGGAAGACTGCGACCGGTAGGCCCTGGAAAAATATCTTATCAAGTACACCAAAACTGCTGCAACGATAAGCAATGTAATAGCGGCCTGCCACATCTGAGATCTCCTATCCCAGTCCCAGCCATATCCCGCCGCGATAAACCAGCGCCGATATGATGAACGCCATCATAGTGTTGAACGCCATCGAAAAAAGCCCCCATTTCCATGTCGATTCACGGATGATGCAGGTTATCGTTGCGAAACAGGGCGCGTATAACATAATAAAAATAATCAGTGAAAACGCCTTTAGCGGGGTCCATGACACGTCCGCCGCAAGGCGGCCACTCAGAGGTATTTGTTCCCCTCTTCTGGACCGTCCAAGCGAGTAGGCGGTACCCATCGTCGATATGATGACCTCTTTGGCCGCAATCCCGGACAAGAGGGCGACGTTGGTGCGCCAGTCAAATCCGTTTACAGCGCTAATCAAAGTGAGGCCGGATCCTATTCGGCCCGCAATCGAGTTTTTCAGGGCCGCCTGGGCCTGTTGATAATCAACCTCCTGGAGGCGGAGCCGATATGGATCGGCTACTGGATCCGGAGCGCCCGCCGACGCTTTGGAATCCAACAGCGACTCTCTCAATCCCTGCGGCACATCGGCCAGGATGGAGGCTCGCTTCTCATCATAAATCTTTCTCTCTATTTCCGGAAGTCCGGGGAAAGACATAAGAGCCCAGAAGACGATGGAAATGGCAAGGATGATCGTACCGGCCTTGCGGATATACTGCCATGCCCTCTCCCAGGTGTGGATGAGCAGCCCCTTGAAAGTCGGCAGGCGGTATGGAGGAAGCTCCAGCAGGAAAGGCGTGCTTGGCCCCCGCAGAATGGTCGAGCGGATCAGTTTTGCGATCAGCAGGGCAGCCATCCATGACAGGATGGTCAGCAGGAACATGACCAACGCCTCTTTTGCAGAGAAAAACGCCGCGATGAGCATCGCATAGACAGGGAGCTTGGCCCCGCAGTTCATGAAAGGCGCGGTGAGGAGGGTGGCAAGCCGCTCGCGCGAGCTTCTGAGGGTCCTCGTGGCAAGCACCCCCGGAACGGCGCAGCCTCCCGCGATCCCGCCCGAGATGATGTAGGCCATGACTGAACTGCCGTGAAGGCCGAAAGTTCGGAAGACACGATCGAGCATATAGGCTACTCGAGCAAGGTATCCGGTATCCTCAAGAAATGCGACTGCAAAGAACATGAACAGGATAAGCGGCACAAACCCGAGGACCCCGCCCACTCCGTCGATCACGCCCGAGACGATCAGCGACTTGAGAGGCCCTGGCGGCAGTGAAGAGTCTGCAAATCCTCCCAGAGCCGAAAAGCCGGCTTCCAGCCATGCCACCGGCGCCTTGCTGCATGTGAAGGTGAACTTGTAGGCGGCGTAAATTATCAGCATCATGAGGACAGGGCCGAAGAAAC
>JBEKXG010000688.1:0-2694 GCA_049512295.1 Syntrophobacteraceae bacterium | reverse complement strand
GGATTGCCGAAGCTATTCGCGCCGCCGCCCATGAGGTGGCCGAAGGCAAGTTGGACGGCCATTTTGTTGTGGATGTCTTCCAGACGGGCTCAGGCACTTCGACCAACATGAACGCGAACGAGGTTGTAGCGGGCCGCGCTAACGAGATGCTCACCGGTACAAGGGGCGGAAAAGAACCGGTTCATCCCAACGATCACGTAAACCTCGGCCAGTCGAGCAACGATGTAATCCCTACCGTAATCCACGTGGCCGCCGTCTCCCTCATTGTGCAGCGGTTGATCCCGGCCCTTGAGAAACTCCTGGCCGGTCTCAGCCATAAGGCCGCCGAATTCCGGAACGTAATGAAAATCGGGCGCACTCACTTGCAGGATGCTGTGCCGGTGAGCCTTGGAGATGAATTCGGAGGCTACGCCCGGCAGGTGGAACTGGGAATCCGAAGGGCGGAAAAAGCGACCGAAACCCTGTCCGAGTTAGCGCTCGGAGGCACGGCGGTCGGCAGCGGCCTCAATACTCATCCTGAATTTGCCGGCCGGGTCATAGAACTGATTTGCGAGAAAACCGGCTGCGGTTTCCGCGAGGCGCAAAATCATTTTGAGGCCCAGGCGGCGCAGGATTCGGCAGTCGAGGCGAGCGGCGCGATGAAGACTATTGCCGTGAGCCTCGTAAAAATTGCCAACGACGTCCGCCTGATGGCTTCGGGCCCAAGGTGCGGGATCGGGGAGATTTCAATTCCATCGCTTCAGCCCGGATCATCCATAATGCCTGGTAAAGTCAACCCGGTCATGCCGGAGATGGTGATCCAGGTGGCCGCCCAGGTGATCGGAAACGACGCCGCGATAACTTTTTGCGGCCAGGGCGGCTGCCTTGAACTCAATACGATGCTCCCGGTGATTGCGGTTGACCTGATTGAGTCCATCGAGATACTCGCGTCGGCGGCCGGGCTTTTCGCTGAAAAATGCGTTGCCGGTTTGACCGCCGACCTTGACAGATGCCGTTCATACATTGAACAGAGCCTTGCTCTTTCGACATACCTCGTGCCCTATGTGGGATACGACAGGGCTTCGGAAATCTCGAAGGAAGCATTGCTGACCGGCAAAACCATCCGTGAGGTCGCGCGCGGGAAGGCAATCCTTCCTGAGGCCAGGCTGGATGAAATCTTTGGTGACGTAAAATCCGGAAAATGAATGAGAGTTGAATGGAATTGAGCACCTCGACGATTTCGCTCCCGCCCCGGATAAAGCTCTTCATGGCGTTGTCCCGCACGCCGCACGGACTGCTCGATATGGCTGCCCCGGCGCTTGCGGCCCTTTTGTGGCTCGGCTCGATTCCGCCAATCCATGTGATCGTTATCGGCCTTGTGACGGCCTTTGCGGGCTACACCTCCGTATATGCGCTGAACGACGTGGTTGACTTCAGGATCGACCGGCGCAAAATCCGGGAGTGCGGACTTAAATGCTCCGCCGGCGACCTCGATGCCGTTTGTGCGCGGCACCCCATGGCGCAGGGCCTGCTCAGCCTCAGGGACGGGATTGTGTGGACCGCCGCATGGGGGGCAATTGCCGTGCTCGGGGCATGGCTTCTGAATCCGGTCTGCGCACTCATATTTATCTTCGCATGCATTGCCGAAGCAGTTTACTGCCTGATGCTGAGGCTTAGCTGGATGAGGGCGCTGGTGAGCGGCGGGGTTAAGACCGCCGGTGGGCTGGCGGCTATTTACGCCGTGGCGCCGAATTCTTCAGCGCCATTTCTGATCGGGTTCTTCCTGTGGTTTTTCCTCTGGGAAATTGGCGGGCAGAACGTTCCGAACGACTGGAGCGACATGGAAGAAGACATGCGTATGGGGGCGGAAACCATTCCGGTCAAATTTGGGACCCGGGGATCGGCGCAGATCATTTTGAGCTCCCTGACACTCGCGGTGGCAATGAGCGTCGCCCTGTTCTGGCTCACACCCGCCCGGCTGAGCGCCATCTATTTTGCCGCATCTGTTCCGGCCGGTATATTTCTTCTGCTCCTGCCCGCATGGCGGCTCTATACCAAAAGGACCGCCGCTCACGCTTCAGCCCTGTTCAACCGGGCCAGTTATTATCCTGTGACGATGTTCATAGTAATATTTTTTAGTGCCGTCATTTGATTAATCACGTGTAAACCCCCAGCCCTGCAGAGACTTCCAGATTCTGACATTCGCGGACATTATACGCCGTCATTCAGGCAGCGTTCTTGAGCCGGGATCAAGAGCCGGAATCCAGCCGGAATCCATCGTCAGAGAATCGATCGATTAGAACGGGAGTTCAGCAATAGCTTTATGCCACTCTGACGGGTCTCCCAAGAAGATCGCTTTATCGATTCCGACATTCTCCAGCAATAATGCCAGCAACGTTAACCGCTCCTCCTCGGACCAGAAGAGTATGTTAAATTTTTATAAGCCCGAATTATATGTTAACATTGTTGCCTGCTGGTGGGAATCGTACACTTTTGTGAGTTAGCATGGTTTTGGTGTCAAAAAGGGTTCAGCCCTTTCGGTGCTGCACTGGTTGGGAAATTATGAAACATGATTTAAGAAGAGGGCTTCTATTCGGGATAATTTGGGCCACTCTGTTTTTTTTCTCTCCAATTGTTGTTGCCGCTTCCGCAGCTATCGACCGAAGGCTTTATTCCGAGCTTCTTAAATTTCCAACTGACAAAAAAATCGTCGAA
>JBEKXG010000687.1:0-2689 GCA_049512295.1 Syntrophobacteraceae bacterium | reverse complement strand
GTTATAGGCCCTCGCGGGGAACTCTTCACTGAGAACAATATCGGAGAGCGGCTCGCCATTCGCAACTTCATGCAGGACATCCGGGAGGCAGGAGGTATTACGCCCGGCCCCAAAGGGTTCGCCCGGAGAGATAAACAGCGGTTTTCCGATACACTTGACAGAGAACTCACAAAATGCATGAATCGTAAGAGCCTCTTGTAAAATGCTGCGAAGAGCGCCTCGCGGAGCGTCAAGATCGGGTGAGCGAGGAAGCGAGGCGTACATTTTCTAATCTCAACGCTCCCCGTGGTGATCGCCAACACCGCAGCCCGGCCCCGGATCAAGATGTAGGCGGGGTGCGAGGCACAGTTTTATCGTGCCCGGCATTTTTTCTGAAGCGGCCCACAGTTTCCAAAGTGCAAATTCAAAGTGGGGTCCGGTATGGAACCCGGCGAAAGAGGGATCATCCGCAGGGAACGCAACGCACGGCAGGGTCGAGACCGCGCTGCGCTCCCGGGGCCTTGCCCGCGATGAACTTTTCGAAGCGGTGAGATAATACTGGACCTCACGCGAGCATTGCGCTCGGCCCTCTACGAGGAATTTACGGACCGGAAAGAGTTATGCACCCTCGACGGGGATACCATTCGCCGGCTTGGCGTCATTCTCTTCGCCGCCGGTGGTGCGCTGCGGTTCTGACCGGTCTTTGCGCTCGGCCGGCGCGGTTCAGCAGGCTGGCAGCCATCCAGCCGGGGCATACGCTGGTCACGAGTGGTGCCTATGGTGTCAACCGCCACCCCGGCTATCTCGGGTTGCCGGTCAACTCGCCGGGGTGGGCTCTCGCTTTTTGCCCGGTGCCAACATACCCTGATCCCCCACCGGTAACAGTGACAACCACCTTATCCTTATTCTGTAATCCTCGGGCATCTGCCACGGTCAATTGGAAGACCAGAACTTCACTTTGCGCCTCGATATCCGGCGCAACGAAAGTCGGATTGACCACTGTGGGATCGGACAAGGCAACCGGACTGCCAACTGTTTGTGCCCACCGGTAGAGAACAACATCACTATCTTCATCCATGGAACCGGACCCATCCAGTGTGACCGTGGTTCCCGGCCGCACCGATTGATTCGGACCAGCCTGAGCTGTCGGCGGCTTATTGATCGACATCACATTCACAATACAGGTATCCCTGGACCGGAGTCCCCCCTGATCAGTGACAGTTAACTCAAAAGTTAAAGATTCCCCGGCGTCCCCCGCATCAGGCGCGACAAAGGTTGGCTGTATCGCCGATGGATCCGATAGAGTGACCGGAATACCGGAAACCTGTTTCCATTCATATGAAGCAATACCATCATCCGGATCTGATGAAAGATAGCCGTCCAACTGGACCACTTCCGCACCGACCACGGTTTGATTTGGACCTGCATCTGCAGTAGGCGGACTATTCGCTGCAGTCACATTTACAATACAAGAGTCTTTCGATTTCGATCCATCTTTGCTGATAACAGTCAACTGAAAACCAAGAGATTTCCCTTCCAGGCCCGCTGCCGGGGCTGTAAAAGTTGTTTCAATGGCAGCGGTGGCAGCGAGTTCCACTTTCGGTCCCGCAATCTGGCTCCACTGATAAGACACTACGCCCCTACGCACACCTGTGGAGTTGGAACCATTCAACCTGACTTGAGTCGCCTCTCCTACCTTTTGATCAGGCCCGGCCGAACTTTGAGCACCGCTCTTAATGGTAAAAGTGTTAGCGCTTGTACTCGTACAGGAACTGCTTGAGGTGCTGGTAACCCGAACCATGTAATCGCTCCTTGAAGCCTGATTCTTAGGGATAGTCCAGCCATAGGAGCCTTGCCCGTTTTTCCCGGCACTCATGCTCGATACAATGGTAGTTGCCGCAGTACCTTTGAGGAGTTCAATTCTCACGTTTCCAGGGCTGCCCGTATAGCTCCAGGAGATCGGGTACTTTTTCCCGGCGAGCCAGGTCTCCCCGCCATTTGGCGAGGTGAGGGCAATTGTTGGTCCCGTGATGGTGAAATTGTTGGCGCTTGTGTATGTGCAAGAGCTATCGGTCGTGCTGGTAACCCTTGCCTTGTAGTCATTTCCTGAAGCCTGACTCTTAGGGATGGTCCAGCTATAGGAGCCTTGCCCATTCTTCCCGGCACTCGCGCTCGATACAATGGTAGTTGCCGCAGTACCTTTGAGGAGTTCAATTTTCACGTTTCCAGGGCTGCCCGTATAGCTCCAGGAGATCGCGTGCTTTTTCCCGGCCAGCCAGTTCTCCCCGCCATTTGGCGAGGTGAGGGCAATTGTTGGTCCCGTGATGGTGAAATTGTTAGCGCTTGTGTATGTGCAAGAGCTGTTGGTCGTGCTGGTAACCTTTACCTTGTAGTCATTTCCTGAAGCCTGATTCTTAGGGATGGTCCAGCTATAGGAGCCTTGCCCGTTTTTCCCGGCACTCGTGTTCGATACAATGGTAGTTGCCGCAGAGCCTTCGATAAGTTCAATTTTCACGTTTCCAGGGCTGCCCGTATAGCTCCAGGAGATCGCGTACTTTTTCCCGACCAGCCAGGTCTCCCCGCCATTTGGCGAGGTGACGGCAATTGTTGGTCCCGTGATGGTGAAATTGTTAGCGCTTGTGGCCGTGTAAGAGCTGTTGGTGGTGCTGGTCACCCGGACTTTGTAGTCGCTTCCGGGAGGCTGAGCGGC
>JBEKXG010000686.1:0-2677 GCA_049512295.1 Syntrophobacteraceae bacterium | reverse complement strand
CTATGACGAGGAGTGTGAAGATATCTATTCCTTTCGCAGCGACTGGTTAATCCATAAAGGGAGCGTCTCCGCCATGCGCCTTGCCCAGGTAAGTGGCGACTCCATGCTGCCGACTCTCAAAGACGGCGATTTCGTCTTGTTTGACACCTCAAAGCGCGAGCCGGGTGATGGTAAGATTATGGTCGTCGGCATCGATAATTATCTATATATAAAACGTGTCCGGATTTCGCCCGACGGGATTTTCCTGGTAAGCGACAACAAGGCGGTCTATGAACCCTGGCGTGTCAACCTTGAAAATGCAAGGTTTTTGGGGTTGGTGGTATGGCATTGCGGGGATGTTTAGCTAATTTCCGTCCGGACTCGCTTAAATGCGTCAAAAAAGTGCTTTTTCGCCCCCGGATCAGGTTCCACGGATCGCTTAGTCCTGGGCAGGCTTAACAGGTTCTGGCGGTGCCATTATCCACGCTCTGCTGGGTGGGTGGCAGGAAGCGAAAAAACCATCCCCGTTTCCCGCTTCACACCACCTTGCGGAGCACGGAGAATGATTAGTTCTACGCCTCCGCGCAACCCTTCGCTTCCGCCTAGAGGCGGAAAGAGGAATGACCAGATTATTTGCCTGCCAGAGCCTGCCCTGGACCTGATCCGGGGACGAAAAATTCTTCTTTTACGCCGAAAAATTTTCGAAAAACTCCACGCCCCGCGAGGTGTCTCAAACGCCTCCATCCTCTAACCCCTCAATTTTCCGTGCCTTTCTATAGGGAAGTGGGGATTTTAATCCCCACTTCAAAATAATTTTCATCCACTTCACTATTTTCATTGACAATACTTCACATAATGAAGTATTATATCTGCCGAATAGACGCCGTCTGAGGCCTGAATGCGCGAGGCCTCAGATTACTGACACGGAGACACGGAGACATAACCTTCTCCGCGTCACCCTGTCTTCGCGTCAGTCTTAAGCGAGGCAGCGCCCCGCGCGGGCAGGGCAGTCCACGACCAAACACAAATCGGTGAGTAAATAGACCAATCACTTTTTTAAAGGAGAAGCTCATGTCGTTTCCTGAAGCCGTCAATATGTACAACGAAGACTGGGAACGAGAACAAAACCCGCCCATGGATCCCGAATTCATCGAACCCGCTAAATTCGGGCCGGCAGATTGTTCGCCCTGCCAGATGTGGAATGAAGTTAACCGGCTCATGGCCGACTTCTTCTACGTCAAAAAATTCGGCGCCAAAGAATTTTGCGGCAAAAAATTCTGCGTCAAAAAATCCGGAATCAGCTCGGCGTCATGCAGATCTGCACCTCGTGCCCCCCTTTTCTGAATTAGGGCAGGGCGGATTTTTAAGTCCAATTTAACAGGAGGCCCCAAGTGAACAAACTCGACGTTGAATTTTTGATCCGCGAGGGCGCGGCGCTCAAAGGCGAAATCGACGGCAAAACCGCCAGGCTCCGTCAGATAAACCTGAGGCTGGCTGAGAGCGCACGGTTCGAAAACGGCAAAAAGACAGCCTATCTTTCCGGGGCGGGCTACAAAGTAAGAGTCCGGCTGCATGAGAACATCGTCTGGGACCAGAAGAAGCTGTTCAAGCTCCGCGGGCACCTGCCCGAGGACAAATTCAACCAACTCTTCAACGTGGTCTATGAACCAACGTCCCAAAAGACAATTGACGGTTTTATCGCTCATGCGGACCCCGATCTTTCAAACGGAGTCAAAGCGTGCATGAGCGTCAAACCCGGAGTGCCGCAAGTCACCTATGAACTCATTGAGGACAAATTGAACCAGGGTCTTCTCAGGTGAGATTTAAGGGTGACGCACGGAGGAGCAGGCGCGGATATGGGGAGACGGCCACCCTAAGGCCGGCTGTATCTAAAAGTTCAAGGCATTCGGGCGATTGCATACCAGTCTGGTTTCCATCCGGAAGGAATCATTTTCCGCCCTGGATCTAGTCCGAGGCTGGCCCTGGCTGTGTCAATCCTCTTATTCTACGCTCTGCAAGGTGTGGAGATTACTTGCATGCCTCCGCACAACCCCTTGATTTCCTGGCGAGAGCCTGCCCGGGACCTGATCCGGGGACGAAAAATCCCTCTATTACGTCGAAAAATTTCGAAAAGACTGCACGCCCCGCGAGGTGTCTCATCCGGTGTTTCCGGATGGACACTAAGGAGTCTAGCAAAAACAACATGAACACTTTCTTCTTGCGTCGTGATATGTTGCTCGTATACTGGCAGCATGGACGATTTTACCATGCTTCAGCGAAAATATGAACTCTTGCGTCCTCGCCTGAATGAGGTGTCGATGCGGCTTTGTGCCGCTGCGGATGCCATGATTCTTGGACGGGGAGGACCGTCGCTTGTTGCGAGGGCCAGTGGACTCTCTCGCACTACTATCTACGCCGGCTTGAGCGATCTCGATCAAACGACTGCCTCGCCTGTGGTTCCTCCACAAACTGCGGGGCGCATTCGGCAACCCGGCGGCGGGCGTAAACGATTGACGGAAAGCAACCCTGATTTGTTGCACGACCTTGACAAGTTGGTTGATCCTATCACCCGCGGGGACCCTGAATCGCCACTTCGCTGGACCTGCAAAAGTACGACAAGATTGACCAATGAACTGCGATCTCAAGGCCACGAAGTCAGTCAGCGCACCGTTTGGACGCTTTTGGATCAACTCGGCTA
>JBEKXG010000685.1:0-2671 GCA_049512295.1 Syntrophobacteraceae bacterium | reverse complement strand
TCCACGGAATGCTCCTGGACAAGGACCCACTGGTAGCCGCAATCTTTCAATGTCTTTACAAACTCGTAGGCCACATCGGGGTGATTTGGAAGAGCCATCTCGGAAGGAGAAAAGCCGCGCACTCGACTGAGGGCTTCGAAGCCGAAAATGGAGGCAAAGTGATTTTGCCAGGCCTTGACATGCAGGCGATAATCCTGGGAAGGGGTGGAAGGGGCAACGGCATGCCCCCATGGGGCTCCCAGCCATTCCACTGCGCGTCGATAGCCGGGGTTCAGGGTGATGGTTCTCAGGCTATCTAAAACATCATTTGCCCCCATCGCGTGAAGGCCGTGCAGCAGAGTGCCGGAGTATTCCAGCATCACGCGCGGCTGCTTGCCTTCATTCATCAACTGCGGAATAAACTCACCCATACGCCTGTAGCACCACAGAAAAACCGAAGCGTTGTGGTTGTCGCCAATCCCCTGGTTATCCATCATGTATTTGAGGTTGCTAATAATTTCCGCATTGCTCAGGTTGCTTCCGCCGGCCGGGATAAGCGGCTGGTGCATGTGCAGCGCAATGGAGCCCGCGCTCCGGACGCGCCCAAAATCAATTCCGCTCTCATGCAGGTAGATGGCCTTCCTTTTGTTGGCGCTCATGGCTTGTGCGCACAACTGCTCTGCTCCCGAAATGTTCGGGAGGCCATTAATGTATTCAGGCAAATCAGTCATAGGCAGATATTCATTCCTTTCATTCTATTGAAGATCAACTGCTCAAGGCGCCGTTGGCTGCTTTCGATTCAAGTTTATTTGCGGCGGATGTGCTCGTAAATTGCCAGATACCTGGCGCCCGGGCTACTCCAGGAGAAGTCATGCCGCATTCCGTTGAGAACAAGCCGGCGGAACTCGTCCGGATAGTGATGCCACAAGCCTATCGCACGCTGCAGCGCCGATTCGACCGCATGATAATCGGTCTGGTGGAAGACATATCCATTGCACTCGTTCGGCGGTCTATCGCCGCAAAAGTCCCGGTCAAACACGGTGTTCACCAGGCCGCCGACGGCACGCACGATGGGTAAGGTGCCGTACTTCAAGCTTATCATCTGGGGCAAACCGCACGGCTCGAACAAACTTGGCATGATGAGCATATCCGCGCCGGCGTAAATCGTGTGAGAGAGTTCTTCGTCGTAACCAATCTCCAGGTGGCAGTCCGGATTGTCATTGAGATACCTTTTGAGATGCCAGAAATAGGCGTTGATATCCATCTCCGGGCTGCTTCCCAAAAGCACGAATTGGGCATTGTGCTGCAAGCAGTAAAACAGCGCGTGCCGTATCAGGTGCAAGCCCTTCTGCGGGTCCAGTCGGCCTATGTAGGCAATGATTGGTTTATAGTCCTTGCGCAGCAATAACCTGTCCCGCAGGACCTCTTTGTCGCGATATTTCTCCTGGACGGTTTCCATGTTGTAACGAGCGGGGAGGTGGCGGTCAACCTCAGGGTTCCACACGTCATAGTCTACGCCGTTCAGCACCCCGTCGAATTTCACCCGGTGAATTTGCAGCGTTCGTTCCAGGCCGAAACCCTGGTCGGTGCTGCACGCCTCCCACGCATGTTGCGGCGAAACGGTCGTAATGAAATTCGAATAGACAATGCCGCCCTTCATCAGGTTCACTGCGCCTGGATTGAAGTTGTCGCGCATGCGGTCATAGTGCATGAAGTGGTCCGGACGGCCCAAACCGGCAGCCCACAGCACATCTTCAGTGGTGACGCCCTGGTGCTTGAAATTGTGGATGGTGTAGCAGACCCTCTGGTTCCACATCCCTGAGTGATTGTACATCTCGGAGAGCAGGACCGGGACGATTCCGGTTTGCCAGTCGTGGCAGTGGATGATGTCGGGGCGGCGGTTGCTCTTGATCAGGAATTCCAGTGCGGCCTTGCTGAAAAAGGCAAAACGCCCGGCCTCATCCGTGCATCCGTAAAAGCGGCCGCGGTAAAAGAAATTGTCCTGCGAGTGCGGATCGATAAAATAGCAGCGCAGGCCATGCACCTAGCCATACCACACGGAACAATGAACCCAACCGCTGTACCAGGGCACCCACAAGTCATGATAAACCTTCTCCAGGCCCCGGATTTGGTCATAGCGCATGCAGTCATACATGGGTAGAACTACTTCCACATGGTTGCCGCGCACCTGCAATTCGCGGCTCAGGGCCATACACCACGTCGCCGAGGCCGCCCAATTTGGCAACCGGGGCACACTCCGAAGCGACTTGGACAATGTACATTCTATTCTCCTGAACTCACAGCCAGGACCAGTTATTGAAAATATCTAGCCGCATAGCGTTTCTTTTTCGCGCTTAAGGAAGATCACGCCCAAGGGTGGCAGGGTGAGCACGATCGAATGGGGTTGCCCCTGACACGCCCCGGGTTCCGATGTGACCGGATCGAAGTTGATCGTATTGCTGCCACTGTAGCGTCCCGAGTCGCTGTTCAGCAGTTCGCGGTAAACGCCGGGCGCCGGCACTCCTATATGGTAGCCGTGGCGAACCACCGGCGTGAAGTTCGATGCCACTATGACAAAATCATTGGGGTCCCGGGCCCTGCGAATGAATGAGACAATGCTTTGGTCAATATCGTGGAGGTCGATCCACTGAAATCCCTTCCAACTGAAATCCATCTCATGGAGCGCGGGTTC
>JBEKXG010000684.1:0-2635 GCA_049512295.1 Syntrophobacteraceae bacterium | reverse complement strand
TGCCGGACGCGACCCTTCCCCTGGCTGCAACCGTTTTTGAGGAGCCAAGTTCATGAGCGATCAATACGATGTTGAGTTAAACGAGGAGCATATCCTTTTAAGAGATACCGTCCGCAAATTCGCAGACAAGGAAATAGCTCCTCATGTCGAACAGGATGAAAAAGACCATCGCTTTCAGCGGGAACTCGTCGATGGCATGGCTGAACTGGGTCTTTTCGGATGTCCAATCCCGGAAGAATACGGCGGCAACGAAATGGGTTACCTGGCCCACGCCATAGTTACCGAAGAGATCGGCAGAGTATCCGGTTCGCTTAGAGTCGCCTTCAACATGCAGACTATGGGGACGGCATTGTCCATTCTGAAATGGGGGAGCGACGAACTTAAGAGGAAATACGTTCCGGAACTCATGTCCGCCAAGATACTTGGCTGCTTTGCGATGACAGAACCCAATACCGGTTCCGATACCGCATCCATGTCTACCACTGCGGTAAGGGATGGAGCCCACTACATCCTCAACGGCCAGAAGATGTGGATCACCTGGGCACCCGTTGCCGACATGTCGATAATGTTCGCGATGACGGACAAGGCCGCAAAGCACAAGGGGATGAGCGTCTTTATCGTGGACATGCACTCGCCGGGCGTGACGACTAGTGCCATCAAGGACAAACTCGGTCTCTGGGCCTGCCCCACCGGTGAAATAATTATGGAGGACGTCAAAGTTCCTGCGGGGAACCGCCTCGGTGAGGAGGGCAAGGGATTTAACTATCTCATGCAGGAACTCATCAGCACGCGGCTTTCGGCCGCCGCGGGAGCTGTTGGAAGTTGTCAGGCGGCCCTGGATGAGTCAATAAAGTACGCGTTGGAGCGCAGGCAGTTCGGGCAGCCGATCGCGGAATTCCAGATGGTACAGGAAGTTATTGCCAGGATGGTCGCTGAAACAGAGGCCGCGAGAGCATTGGTCTGGAGGTGCGCCCTTCAGAAAGACCGCGGCCTGGTCAATAACATGAGAGAGACCGTGCTGGCCAAGTACTATGCATCCCGCGCGGCGGACGAAGTCCCAAACCTGGGGCTGGAGGTCTTGAGTGCATATGGGTATTCCAATGAATACCCCATAGCGCGAATCCTTCGTGACGGAAAGGTATACAAGATCCTCGAAGGGGCCACGAACATCATGAAGATGATCCTCGCGGCGGACGCGCTGGGGTTGAAAAAGGCCAACAGATAACGCGGCGCTTCGTCGTCCGGAGCCATTAAGAAACTCAATGCGCGGCATTGCCAGGAGTAGCTCATGAGAGAGGTGGTTATACTTGGAGCAACCAGGACTATAGGCGGACAATTCGGAGGTTCGTTTCAGGACCTGACAGCCCCGGAACTGGGCGCTGCAGTCGTTAGAGAATCTATAAGACGTTCTGGAATTACACCCGACGTTATCGATCAGACCATCTTCGGCAATGCCTGGCAGGCGGGCGTAGGCCCGAATGCGGCAAGGCTGAGCTCGTTCATGGGCGGTGTTCCCGTCGAGGCTCCAGCCGTTTCGGTAAATGTTCGCTGCGGCTCCAGCATCCAGGCGTTGATTTTTGGCGCACAGGCAATTAAAGCCGGGGACGTTGACACGGTTCTGGTGGGAGGAACTGAAAGCGCCAGCCAGATCCCCTACGGATTGCAACGGGCCCGCTGGGGGTATCGCATGGGGAACGGCGAACTTCTTGATCTGATGCACAAGGATGGATTTCGCTGTCCACTCGGTGGAGGCCTCATGGGTGAAATTACCGAATGGCTTGCTGAGGAAAAGGATATTTGCAGACAAGAACAGGACGCTTTTGCTGCCGAATCGCATAACAAAGCTGAAGCCGCAGTCAAGGCCGGCAGATTCCTGGATGAAGTCGTGCCGATTGAGGTCAAGAAAAAGGGCGAAATCATATCCGTAAAGGATGAAGAAATTTACCGGAAAGGCGTTTCAGCAGAGTCCCTGGGTAAACTGCCGCCGGTCTTTAAGAAAGGCGGCACTATCACCGCAGGCAACGCGTGCGCTCTGTGCGATGCTGCTTCGGCTGTCGTACTGATGGGCAGGGAAAAAGCCAAAGCCTTGGGATTGAGTCCGATGGCGCTCCTTCGGGGTTATTCGTTTGTGGGAGTCGATCCCAAGCGTTTTGGAATTTCACCTGTAAAAGCCATTCCCGTTGCTTTGAAGACGGCGGGCCTAACACTTGGCGATGTAGAACTAATCGAGCTTAATGAAGCATTCGCGGCCCAGTATATTGTCTGCGAGCGGGAACTCAGTTTGGATCGTTCAAAAGTCAATGTCTTCGGAGGGGCTATCGCCCACGGGCATCCCGTAGCCGCTACCGGCACAAAGCTTCTGACGACACTTCTGTATGCGATGAAGTATCGGGACGCAACCCTTGGGACTGTTAGCATGTGCATAGGCGGCGGTAACGGAGTGGCTGCCGTCGTTGAGCGGCTGACCTAAACGGCGATTTCAAGGAGGCAAGGAATATGGCCGTAAAAAAAATTCTTGTCGTCGGCGCCGGGACCATGGGAGCAGGAATAGCTCAGCTATGTGCCCAGCAAGGTTTCGAGGCAATGATCAGCGATATAACCCTGGATCTTTCCACTGAGGCCAAATCCCGCATAG